>JALQWE010000304.1 GCA_023258825.1 Planctomycetaceae bacterium
GCGCTCGCTGTCCCGGCTGCCGCAACCAGCCCGGCCGAAGGCACCACAACGGCAGAGTAGGCTTCCAGGTCACTGTCGGAACCTCTTCCCATGACCTGACCGATTGCGACATTCAGGTCTGCCAGACAGTCTCCTCAGTACACAATGCACTCGGCACAAAATGCAAAGGTGCAGTCGGCCACATGGCGGACTGCACTTTTTTGTTTCCCATGCCGAAAACATGGCCCGGAACAGTGCTGTTTCCGCCGCCGTCGGAGCGAATCCAGCGAGGTGGTCAGTAGGGCATGCCTGCAAGTCCGAGTGCGGCAGACGCCTTCCGGTCTCGCTCGTTCCCGTGGCGGCCCTCGTGACTCAGTTCAGCCCGAATTCGCTGCGGAGACTCTGCAATGCTCTGTCGGCCTGCGCTACGGCAATGACAATGCTCAGCTTGATCTCACTTGTGTTCAGCATTTCAACGTTGATCTGCTGTTCCGCCAGAGTTCGGAAGACTCGTCGCCCTACGTCTGTGTGACTTCTGAGCCCGATCCCGGCAATGGTCAGTTTGCAGATGTGCCGATCAAACGTCAGCGTGGTTCCGGCATGCGCGTCCAGAAATGGTTGCAGCAGTTGCAGCGAGCGATCCAGATCATTGCCCGGAACAGTGAAGGAGATACTGGCTCGGCCATCTCTCGCCACGTTCTGAATGATCATGTCCACCAGCACGCCGCCTTCGCCAATCGCCGCGAAGACGTCCCGCGCGACTCCGGGATCATCGGGAAGCCCAGTGACGGTGATCCGGGACTGCTGTGTGTCCGCAGATACGTCGCTGACCAGGATACTCTCCATCCCCTCCAGGCGTGAGACAATGTCAGCGACGACTTCCGCCTCCGCCGCATGGACGCTGGCTGGACGTATGGCCGCCTGACCAACGTCAGGCAAGGTTCGATCCGGCAGATGCAGACCAAACCCCGAGTGCACTGCTTCGACAGCATCGCTGCAGCGAGTTCGATCAATCAGCACGGAAATCTTGATTTCGCTGGTCGTGACCACACGAATGTTGATTCCGCTGTCCGCAAGAATCTGGAACATCCGAGCCGCCACTCCGGTATGTGTCTGCATACCGTGTCCGACGATCGACACCTTCGATAACTCAGTCGTGTGCTG
This sequence comes from Planctomycetaceae bacterium, assembly GCA_023258825.1. Lineage (GTDB taxonomy): Bacteria > Planctomycetota > Planctomycetia > Planctomycetales > Planctomycetaceae > SXXK01. Next base: position 1,144 of record JALQWE010000304.1, read on the forward strand.
CACCGACTGCACCTTCAGCAGCTCGGCCGCCGAAGTGACGACTCGCAGCGCCGCAGGCAGCTCATCTTCGGCTACCGTGAAGGACACATTCGCAAAGCCTTCGCGAGCCACGTTCTGCACCACCATGTCCACCGGAATTCTGGCACCGGAAAGTGCAGTGAACAGGCTGGACATCACACCCGGCTGATCCGGTAAACCCACCAGCGTGATCAACGCTTCATTGCGCACAAAAGCGACACCCGTAACGATGGAATTGGCCTCATCGGTTTCAGGCGCAATCAACGTTCCAGGCCCGTCGGAATACGATGGACGAACTCGCAGCTGCACAGAAAACTTCTTCGCAAACTCAATCGAACGCGAATGCATCACACCGGCACCCAGGCTGGCCAGTTCAAGCATCTCGTCATACGAAATTCGCTCTACTTTTCGGGCAGATGACACCAGTCGCGGATCGGTAGTAAACACACCCTCGACGTCGGTGTAAATTTCGCACAATTCCGCATCCAGAACAGCTGCGAGGGCTGTTGCTGTGGTATCACTGCCGCCGCGTCCCAGCGTCGTGATATTCATGCTGGAATCGACGCCCTGAAATCCCGCAGCGATCACAATATTTCCCGCCGCCAGCAGTTCCCTCATCCGCTCTGTCGAAATGCTGACAATCCGCGCTTTCGTGTGCGTTGTGTCCGTGAGCACACCAATCTGTGCGCCCGTCAGACTGATCGCCTCTTCCCCCAGTTCATGCACCGCCATCGCCATCAATGCGACAGATTCCTGCTCGCCGGTGGACAACAGCATGTCCATTTCCCGCGGTCGTGGAGTTTGCGTGATTCCATGCGCCAGTTCGATCAGCTCGTCAGTCTTGTGCCCCCGCGCACTTACGACCACCACAACGTCGTGCCCCCGTCGTTTTGCCTCGACAGCACGGCTTGCGGCATGACGAATCTTCTCGGCGTTTGCAACGCTGGTTCCACCAAACTTCTGCACGATTACAGACACGACAAACTCTCTCTCTTTAACAACATTTGTCCGGCCACAGACGCCGGCTGCGTTCAACCCACATTTCAGCAACCCACAGAACCTGAAGGGTGACTGCAAGTCGAACGACAAGGCGACACACCCGCAGTTGCTGGCCGGGTTCAGTTGCGGTTCCCACCAGTCCCGGACCGCGTCGGGGCGGCAGATTCTCTCAGGCCGCGCGCACTTTTCAACGCGCAGGCCGTTTTTCTGTGCCTCCGATCGGAAAACCTCGGTTTCAGATGAACAGGCTCACTCGCATTTTCGCAATAAAAATCAACAAAAAACGTTCATGTTGCGGCAATTCAGCTCCTCACGCTACTCTGCTTTCTATCGAACTGGAATTTGCTTACCCGGATTCTGATTCACAGGCCTTTGGGTCCCGGGGCTTTGTCCCCCCCACTTTTCCCCGTGTACGTTTCAGGAAACCTCCCTATGTTCGCCGGGCGCCTGCAAAACCTGCGAGCCGTACTTCTGACCTTGCTGGTGACCGTGGTCACTCACCTCGTCGCCGTCACCGTTCAACCAGCCAGCGCGCAGGATACTCCCCAGCCGGCTTTGAAGTCGCCCCGCATCGCCGCCGAGGGCGTCATTCTGCTGCTGAATCGGCCTCTGGAAATTTCCCCGGATCGCTTCGAAATGCTGCTGGCCAGCAATACCACGAAGGAATTTGTGCTGGCCCTCGCTCCTCCAACCGCTCGAAAATCCCGTCCCAACGCGCCCGCAGAAACACCCATGAAGCCTGCGGAATTTACGGTCCAGGCAGGTTCTCGCCGGTATCTCATCCGCTCAAATGACCGCGCCTTTCTGTCGAAGGAACAAGTCGCCGATGTTGAAGACCTCCGGGTCCGTAACCTGCTCAGGACTCACACGGCATGGATCGCTGTCGATCCCGCTTCATCCCAGGCCGTAGACGGGGCCGATGTTGAGCCACCCTCCTTTCCACAAATGTGTCGCCTGCTGGCACTCTGCCTGCAGGTCGAAAAAGACGCGGATGAAAGCGTACTCGGAATCCTCATCCCCTCAAAAAGCCTGATCCTTGCGGCGCCGGCAAACGTCAGCGAACTGCTTGAAAGCGCGGATCCGCTGACTGCCTTCAACGAGGCCACCCAGATGCCTGTCCTCGATGCTGACAACCAGGCCGCCGAACTGCAGGCAGCCGCTACCGCCGCCAGAAAACGCTGGCCGGAATTTGTGCAGGCGTTTCAGAATCGGCAGAAACAAGGCCCGGATTCCTTCAATGTCCTCTTCTCGTTTCGGGAAGGCGACCAGACAGAAAGCATGTGGGTTGAAGTCACTAAGCTGAAAGGCGATGTCGTCGAGGGGACGCTCGCTAACGAACCCACGCTGCTCAGAAAACTGAAGTCCGGAGCATTCGTTCGACGAAATGCCGACGAAATCGCGGACTGGATCTATACGGATTCCAGCACAGGCCAGCTGGTGGGCGGATTTCTCGTGGAAATTCTCACTCGACAGACCGACGACAACTCGCCGGACTCGCCCGGCAAGTAGCCTCGGGCCACAAACTCAGCCACGTATCTGCCGCATCAGCAACTGCACCACGTCATCTACAGACAGGTCCGATGTGTCAAGCACCTGAGCATCCATCGCTGGCTTCATCGGCGCCAGTTCACGCTGTTCGTCACGCTCATCCCGCTCACGAATCTGCTCACGTACTTCCTCAAGTGAACTGGTCAGTCCCTTGCGTATCAGCTCCTGAAGTCGCCGCTGCGCACGGGCCTCCAGAGACGCTGTCAGAAAGTACTTGTGCTGCGCTCCGGGAAAAACCACGGTGCCTTGATCACGTCCTTCCGTCACCATGCTGCCCTGCAGGCCGATTTCCTGCTGCAGACGCACCAGTTGCCGACGGACTTCCGGAATGGCAGCGACCAGCGAGGCCGCAGCAGAGATTTCCGGGGAACGAATTTCCGCAGTCACGTCGTCCTCATTCAACAGTAGCTTGTCGTCTCGGAAACGAATCTGACAAGCCTGCGCCACTTCAGCCACAGCCACCGGATCCTGCAGACTGCGGTTGGCTCGCTTTGCTGCCAACGCCATCGCCCGATACATCGCACCAGTATCCAGAAATCGAACGCCCAGTTGCTCCGCCAGCCGTTTTGCGACTGTACTTTTCCCGGATCCCGCCGGGCCATCTATCGTTACGATCATTCCAGGACTCATCCCGCTGGGGTCTCGTTACACGCTCATGCTGCTCCGCATTCTGACAGACATCGACAAGTGTTGTACAGCCCCGGATCATTCTGCAAAACCGAGCCTGCCACTCAATCGTGCCGGGCCACGTCGGATGGCGACTCTCGCCCGTCAGTGATTCGTTTGCAAGGCTGCACGGGGATGGCAAGACGTTAATAAACCGGCAAATCGTCGTGTTTCGCTCAGACGAGACGTGTGTCGCGGATACCGCCAACGAATTCCCTGAAGAGACACCTCACGGCGATCAAACACAAAACGCTCCAATCTCCCATGTTGCCTGGATTTCGCCATCCCCGGCGACATGTCCCATGGGTCTATGGAAATCGGTAACAGCCCTCGTGACCGTTCGCCCCACAGCCGGCTCCGCAGGAATCAGATGGATCAGGAAAATCGAAAAATGCGAGTCGATTGGGGCGGGATTCTGTTGATTTCGATCCGTCTGCTACCAACTCGCGGCAGAACCCCCGCCGTCACTCAGGATGTCCCCAAACAGGTTCCCGTCGGCTTCTGCCGAATTCAATTCCACTTCGCCCCGGGAATTGTTTCCAGCCGTCTCTGTTGGTTAAACTTCCGCAGAGCTGGTTCGGGGGTTTGAGACCTTTCCATGTCGATTGCCAAACTTACCCTTTCACCGCAGGGCAGGGCAGTCTCCACGACCAGCTGCTGAGTCAGCAGGTGTCAACCGAACATTCAGAGGATCTGATGTCGTGGTAACAGGTGACGGACCAGGCAGAATCAGGGAATTGCGGCGTGCACTGACTCTCACCGACCCGGGCGCGTACCTTGTCGAACCTCGAGTCATTCGCCGAGTCATCCGGGAACTCTACGGATTCGTCAAATTGTCGCCGGCAATTCCGCATACGGAAAGCCAGGTCGTCGCAGCAGATGACGTGCGTCACCTGGTTCA
>JALQWE010000305.1 GCA_023258825.1 Planctomycetaceae bacterium
GCCACTTTCACACCTTGCGCTTGGAGCAACAACTCGGGTGGAAAATTCAAGGCGGGTTCAATGGGTCGCATGGCTTAAATCACTTTGGCGCGCATCAAGTCATTGCTGTTCAGTGCGCCACTCAAGAGGCCTTGCGCATTGACCACCAGCACGCTGGTAATTTTGAATTGCTCCATGAGCTCGGCGGCTTCAACTGCCAAGGCATCTTCGTTGACGGTGCGTGGATTGGCGTGCATCACATCTTTGGCCAACAAGGCGCGCAGGTCCACGCCTTTCTCAATCAGTCGGCGCAGATCGCCGTCGGTGAAGATGCCCAGAATGTGACGCTGTTCATCCACGATGGCCGAGGCGCCCAAGCCTTTGTGGCTCATCTCGCGCATCAGTTCAGAGAAGCTGGCGTTGGCAGACACGTGGGGCACTTGATCGCCTTTGCGCATCACATCGCTGACATGGGTGAGCAAACGACGGCCCAAGGAACCGCCCGGGTGCGAGCGCGCAAAGTCTTCGGCTTTGAAGCCGCGAGCATCCAGCAGGGCAACGGCCAATGCATCACCCAAGGCCAGTTGCGCCGTGGTGCTGGCCGTGTGTGGAATTGGTGTGGGCTGGCGCACGGTGCCACTGGAACAGTGGACAGGGTGGCAATGGCGGGCAGCGTTGCTGAAGTTTTATCCGTTTCGCACGCTGGATGCCTTGTTGCCGATCTGTGGTGGATTGCTGGTGGCGAGTGTGCTTCCGAATCCAGTGAATTGGAGTGTCGCGTGGGGTCGTCGCTGGGCGTTGGTTGTCTTTGTCACGGCGGGGTTGTGTTTGTTGATCGCCGGGACACGACCGTCAGCTCCACCGGGTTACACGGCAAAGCAATTTCAGGACTGGCAGGACGCCTGTGCCTGGTTGCAGAAAAACACTCCGAAGGAGGCTTTGATACTGACACCGCGTGAAGCATTTGGATTCAAATGGTACGCGGAGCGGGCGGAGTATGTGTGTTACAAGGACTGTCCGCAGGATGCCGCGGGCATTCTGGAATGGGATCGTCGGCTGTGGTATCTGCATCACTGGACCTTGCGCAGTTCGTCGGACGGGGCGTATGACGAATCGGACCTGCAGCAGCTCAGGCGGGACACGGGATGTGATTATGTGCTCACCAGGACATTGGGGCCCTTTGACCGAGCGCCGCTGTGGTCGGTGGGCGAGTGGCAGATTTATCAGGTGCCTGAACAGCACCGGGAATGACAGATCGGGCGGGGCGAGGTGACTGAGGCAGAGGCTGTGTGAAAGTGAACGGCGGCACCGATGTTGGTGCTGGTACGAGGGCCGGGTGGGTGTGTCGGAGATCAGCGGCTGCGGTGGCGTGATCAGGAGTCAGGGCAGATGAGCAGAGACTGGGCGACGAGGCCGGTAGAGACGTGGCTGGACGGGACGTTGACGTCGGAGGACGTGGATGACCTGATCGGATTTCTGACGGAGCGGGGCACGTTTGAGTTTCCGACGTTGCCGACGGGCTTGTTCTCGGCCGCCGCGGGTGAGGGCGAGGATTTTGAAGTTTCCGGGTATCGCAATGTCTGGGTGCGGGACAACATGCAGATTGCCTGGGCGTATCTGGCCGTGCAGCGGGCTCCCGAGGTTGCGGTGCGTTGCGTGGGCGCAGTGACGGAGTTTTATCGACGTCATCGTCATCGGTTTGTCAACGTGATTGAAGGGCGTGTGGATTTTCAGAACCCGATGAATCGTCCGCACGTGCGATTTAATGGAGCCGACCTGACGGAGCTGAGTGAAAAGTGGTCACACGCTCAGAACGACGCACTGGGATACTTTTTGTGGATGTCCTGTCGACTGATACGGGAGCAGTTGATTTCGTCGGCGGATGCCGCCTGGGACATTTTCAGTCTGCTGGTGCATTACTGGGACCGGATCGAAGTGTGGCGGGACGAGGACAGTGGGCACTGGGAAGAGAGTCGGAAGGTAGCGGCCTCAAGCATCGGAACCGTGCTGGCCGGGCTCCGTGAACTGCGTGGCCTGCTGGACACTGTGGCACTTCCGCACCAGTTGGAAACGCGGCCTCTGCCGTTGTCCAGCGAGGTGCTGGACAGTGTGATTGATCGTTGTGAATGCGCTTTGTGGGACATCCTGCCATCGGAATGTGTGCAGACGGACAGCCTGAAGCATCGGCGGTATGACGCGGCCTTGTTGTTTCTGATTTATCCGCTGGCGGTGATTGGCGACCGGGCCATGGAGAACCAGATCCTTGCGGACGTGACTGGCCAGTTGCAGGGGCCGTGGGGCATCCGGCGTTATCCGGGGGATTCGTACTGGTGTGCGGACTATCGGGATCTGTTGTCGGCGGACCAGCGGACGGCGGACTTCAGCGACAGTCTCGGGGCGCGAGATCAGTTGTTGCGACCGGGGATGGAGGCGCAATGGTGTATTTTTGATCCGATTATTTCCTGCATTTATGGACGTCGGTATCAGGAGAATGGCGCCCCGGAAGACCTGCGGCGGCAAAGGCAGCATGTCCAGCGTTCACTCGCCCAGATGACTCGTACCGGTGGACGATTTCCGCCGTATCGTTGTCCGGAATCGTGGTTCTGTGAAAAGGGGGAGTGGATCCCGAATGACATCACCCCCTTGTTGTGGACTCAGGGAAATCTGCTGCAGGCACTGACCCTGCTGTCGCTCAACCTGAAAGCGCACTGACCACCGAAAAGGCGAGCGGTGCGGCGCGAGCCCACCGAGACTATGGGAGGGCGAGGTTCCATCCGAGCCGCAAAATCAGGTTTTCAAAGGGAACGCGAGGTTCCACGTGAGCCGCGCGTTCCGAAACGGTGATCGGAACTACGGGCTTCCGCCCCGTTCTCTGAACGACTGCAACCAATCTGCAATCTGGCGACCGGTGCGTGAGAGCGGCAGGCTGGCCAGGTCTTTGGCCGTGAACCATTCGGTATCAGGCCGCTTCGTCGTCGAGCCGGAGACTTCGCAGAGGACGGTCAGCAGTTGCACGCGGTACCGGGTTACGGAATAGGTGAGTTCCATGGAGTCGAGCAGGATCCCGGGCAGGGCACCGCACTGGTCGGCGATCTGTTGCTGAAGTGTGGGGTCCAGCAGGGCGGCCGTCTGGGGGAACAGAGAGCGTTCGCGTGGTTTGGCGGAACGTTGGTGTGACGGAGGGCAGGGGATTTGCTGGCGTCGTTCGTCGGAGATTTCGAGACGTGTGGCATCCCACATACCGGCCCAGCGTTCGTGGGCAGCGCGTCGTCGCAGCAGAAAACGCTTATTCTGGAAGGGCACAACCGCCAGTTCTGAGATAAGTGTGATGGGGGTGCGTGGCTGGCGGCGTGGCAGCACATGCTGCAGAGAACTCTGAAACGCCTGGCAGCACTTCAGCAGCGGGCATTGCGGGCAGTTTGGATCTTCGGGGCGACAGACCTGAGCGCCCAGATCCATTACGGCCTGATTGAAATCGGCGGCGCGTCGGGCGGGCACGATGGATTCGGCGAACTGCCAGAGTTGTTTCTGAGCGGACGAGGAACGGACATCGTCCTGCAGCGCGAGCAGTCTGGCGTAGAGCCGTTCGGTGTTGGCTTCCACGATGGGGGCCGGAAGATCAAAAGCGAACGAGGCGATGGCACCGGCGGTGTAGCGACCAACTCCGGGGAGAGACTGCAGGAGTTTGACATCGGCAGGAAACTGGCCGCCGAAATTCTGAACCACCATGATGGCCGCCTGATGCAGATTGCGAGCGCGGCTGTAGTACCCCAGTCCTTCCCAGAGACGCAGGACATCATCGACATGGGCGGCGGCGAGTGTCTGGACATCGGGAAAGCGAATTGTGAAACGCTGGAAGTAGGGAATGACGGCAGCTACCGTGGTCTGTTGCAGCATGATTTCGCTGAGCCAGATTCGGTAAGGATCCTGCTGCTGTCGCCACGGCAACGAGCGTCCGTGGGTGTCGTACCAGGCCAGTGTTGCGGATCGCAGTTTGCTGATGCGGTCTTTGGGAAAGGGGAGTGACTCCGGGCTGGCGGTGGGCGGCGTCGTGGGCTGCGAGGGTTTGGCCGCTGGCTGCCTGGGGGCTCGGCGACGAGGCGAAGAGTCGGGTGCAGGATCGGGCATGGAAACCGTCGGGCGGAAGTGGCCGGGTCCTGGCGGCAGCGAACAGCCGGTCAGAACGAGAGAAGACGGGAAACCGGAAAGACGGTGCAGCCTGCGGGACGGGCCGGCAGGCTGCGCGTGGAATCTGAGTTTCAGACGGGCACGATGGTCCCGGATTCAATACTTCGGGCCTCTGCCCAGCACAGTTGCAGAGCCGCGAGGGCCGTTTCTCCCGACAGAGCACCGGCCTGACGGCGGCCGGCCAGCGTATCGGCAGCCAGTTGCAGTTCGTCCGTGAAAGCGCCGCACCACTTTCCGCTGCCACCCAGTTCGGGATGGGTCATGGTTCCGTCGGCATTCATGACACTGAGAGGCCGGCTGACCACCCAGTTGCCGGCCAGAGTTCCCGCATCGAACAGCACCGTGGCGTTCTCAAAATACAGTGAGAAGCCGTGCGAGAACTGCAGGGCTTTTCCGGCGATGCCACCGCTGACGCAGGTCACAGCCGGGCCATTGTCATAGATGTAGGTGGAATGCACATGATTCACGAAACCGTCCTGCAGAAGCCCGCGGGAAAACACGGCCTTTGGTTTTCCGCAGGCGTGAGCGATGAAATGGTTATCGTGAATGTGCAGATCGATCCCCCAGCCGCCGAGTTTGCGAAAGTCGGACATGTCACTGGACCAGTCGGGGCGGCAGATGACGCGCTTGAAATCGGCGGCGAGAAGTTTTCCGAAACGCTGATCCTGAATGGCCTCAGCGGCAAATCGAAACTCGGGGAAGAAGGGCAGGACGTGCGCCACGAACAGGGGCACGGACTTTTCCCGGGCTGTCCGAACCATCGTCTCGGCTTCCGGCAGCTGAACAGAGATGGGCTTTTCCACCAGCGTGGGCTTGCCAGCCTGCAGGCATTCCATCACCACTTCGAAGTGTCGATCTGTCGGCAGGCAGACATCGACCAGATCAATGTCCGGATCGGCGATCAGTTGCCGGTAATCGGTGTACTTGCGGACATCGCTCAGATCGACATGGCCACCGGGGGGGCCGAAGTTGCCCTGGATGGACGTCCAGTCGCCGGCGAGTTTCGCCGCATCTCGGGTTGCCACCGCGGTCACTCGCGCGTTGGTCAGATCACGTGCTCCCTCGAAATGTGTGTATCCCATGAAGCCGATACCAAT
>JALQWE010000306.1 GCA_023258825.1 Planctomycetaceae bacterium
AGCAGTCCTGAAAGAAATCCCATCAACCCCAGAGTCATGACCACGATGGTCGGTACCATGATCAGCAGCATCTTCGTCCCGAGGAAAGCGAGCACCGCCTGCTCTCCATAGAAGCCGGCTCGGATCAATCGCGTGCGCAGCTTATCCTTTTCCTCGGTACTCTCAGGAATGAGCGGAAACCCCATCCGGGGAATCACGTTGGTGACCAGTTTTCCAACCGTATCGACTCCGCTTGAAAACTCATCCGGCTTCAGTTCACTCAGTCGCTCTGTCAAACGGCTTCGCTGGCCTGTCATCCACATCACCACAAATGCCACCAGACAACTGGCGGCGACAAATGCAGTTATCAGCAGCATGATATCCATGCGAAGGCACTCCCGGAGTTTTTCAGCAGGCTTCAACAGACTGATCCGCTGCATCAGAAATCGAAGTTCACAATGCGGCGAATCCAGACAGCTCCGATACACTCGGAACCAAAGCCCGCAGCAATCAGCCATGGATAATCCAGCAGAATCACCATATGTTCAGGATTGATCAGGTACATCAGCCCGTAAAGCATCAAGGGCAGGAACAGCAGTACAGCGGCCTGAAACCGACCTTCGGCCGTCAGACTTCGCACTTCGCCGCGGATTCGGGATCGCTCACGAATCATCTTTGACAGATTGTCCAGCGCTGTCGCCAGGTTACCGCCGGCTTCGCGCTGTACGGTCGACGCTACGACAAACATTCGGATCTCCACCAGGCCCGTACGTTTGGCAAGCTGTACCAGGGCAGCGTCGGCTGGAAGTCCCAGATTCTGTTGCTCAACACAATACGCAAATTCCCCGGAAATCGGTTCACTGAATTCACTGGACACCAGCTGCATCGCCTGTGTCGCGGTCTGGCCAGCCAGCATCACTCGACTCATCATCGAGTACGCATCAGGCAATTGAGACATCAACTGCTCCAATCGTCTGGAACGCACATAAAACACCCGCAACCACGGTATGATCAGACCAGCAACAGCCAGGATCAGTGGCACCCAGATGATCCGTGTCAGCAACAACGAAGGCAGCGACAGCAGCAGCCCGAGAGCGACGGACTGCAACACCACGCGCGAGACACTGATCGAAAGTCCGGACTGCTCAACCATCAGCTGCAGCGAACGCCACCAGCCCGACGGTTCGTCTGACTCGCCGGGTGCGTCCGAGATCGCAGCATTCAGGTTTCGAAACAGCCGACTTTGCGGCACAGGGCTGCTGATCGTTTCCGAGATTCGCTTGCGGATGCGAGTTGAATCACTTTCTTTCAGATCACGCAGCAAAGCCGCGGCCGCAATCGTGGCCATCAGCACGGCCAGAAACGTCAGAACAGCGACCCAGAGAGCAGTCATTTGGGATCCTCCTGCACGCTCGGTTCCACTGGGGTTCCCTCTGTCATCATGCGGGCTTCAAAAATATCGGGAGAAAAACTGATTCCGTACGCTTCCAGTCGACTGAGACAATGCGGTCGGATTCCTGTCGTACAGAAGTACCCCAGCGCTCTGCGCCTCGCATCAATCCCCGTCTGCCGATAGGTGAAAATGTCATGCATAGAGAGCGTATCGCCCTCCATGCCGGTAATTTCAGAAACCGCGATCACCTTGCGCAGTCCACCGGACAGTCGAGCCACTTGAATCACAAGGTGAATCGCCGAGGCAATCTGTCGTCGAACAACCCAGACCGGCATCTCATAGCCAGCCATTCCCACCATCACCTCCAGCCGACTGGTTGCATCACGGGTGCTGTTGGCGTGAATCGTGGTCAGGCTCCCTTCATGCCCTGTGTTCATTGCCTGCAGCATGTCAATGGCTTCACCACCGCGACATTCACCCACAATGATTCGATCAGGTCGCATACGCAAAGCGTTCCGCACCAGATCACGCTGCGTAATCTGCCCCTGGCCCTCGATATTCGGTGGACGAGTTTCCATACGGACGACGTGCCGCTGCTGCAGCTGCAGCTCCGCCGAATCTTCAATCGTCGCAACACGTTCCGTGGCCGGAATCGCTCCGGAAAGCACATTCAGCAGTGTCGTCTTCCCGGAACCTGTTCCCCCTGAAATCAGAATGCTGAGTCGCGCTTCGATGCAGGCATTCAGAAAGGTCAGCATTTCCCTGGTCAGCGAGTTATTGGCAAGCAGTTTTTCCGCCGTCAGTGGCTTGGTGCCAAACCGCCGAATTGATAGTAAAGGACCATCCAGAGCAAGGGGCGGGATAATGGCATTCACGCGACTCCCGTCCGGCAGCCGCGCATCCACCATCGGACTCGATTCATCCACGCGACGCCCAACCCGGCCCACGATTCGCTGAATGATCTGCAGCAGGTGATTATCACTGTCAAAGGACAACCCCTCGACGTGATCAAGGAGGCCGTTACGCTCGACGTAAACATCCGAGGCACCGTTTACCAGAATGTCCGAGATCTGAGGATCTGACATCAATGGCTGCAGAGGCCCCAGTCCGAACGTCTCATCCATGACCTCACTGATCAGCGCCTCACGCGTCGCCTGACTCAGTAATTCTCCCGACTGATTGCACAACTGCTCCGTCGCAGCACGCACCTCCTTGCGCAATTCCTCATCCTTCATTGTGCCCAGCAGACTCAGATCCATCGCTGAAATCAATTGCCGATGCAGCTTGCTTTTGATGCGACGGAAATCAGCAGCGCCATTTGCGGAGTTACCGCCATTTGATCGTGACCAGACCACAAATCAGCCCTCCTTCACAGATTCTTCATCAGCTCTTTGGTGTATTGCTCAATCTGCTGCGCAATCTGTGAGCGGGGAAAACCGATCACAAACGGAATTCCCGTGTTCGCTGAACGAGTCACCACTTTGCGGTCCTCGGGAAGCAACAGATCGATCGGCAAACTCAACGCCGTCTCCACCTGACGCTGCGAAAGCTGCTCAACTTGTCCTGTACGATTCGCAATTAATCTCACAGCACTCTTCTGAATGCCACGCTCAGCCAGATACTCCAGCACGCGACTTACACTTCGCAGGGAACAGAAATCCATTTCAAGCACAATCAGAATTACCGAAGCCATCTCCAATGCGGCAATCTGCTCGGCATAAAGACCAGGCTGAATATCAATCACCACATACGGGTACAGGGTTCTTGCCATCGAAATGGCTGTCACAACCGTCTTGACGGAGATCTCCGGGATCTCTTCTATCTTCAGCGGTGCTGCCAGCATGGCAACGCCACTTTCCGCAACCGTCAGCAGCTGCGCGAAGATCGTTTCGTCGACAAGACTGATGTTGCGTTCAAGGTCAGCAAGACTGTGCTTCGGTTTCACATCCAGCAACGCCGACAAGTCACCCGTCGCCAGATTCAGATCAATCACAGCACACTTTGTCCCGGCAGCACAAATTGTGGTTGCCATATTGGCTGCCACAGTCGCAGATCCTGCACCTGGTGAAGGAGAAAACACGGCGATCACCTTGCCGCTGGATGCACTCCGCGAGCGTCTGAGCATCGCTTCAACTTCCTTCTCCAGGTCCTCCTCATCCAGGTATTCGTCAACACCACAGTTGTGCATCAGATGCAGTATCTGTCGCGGATCCGGAGGCCCCACGACGACCATTTTCGATTTGACCTGACACTTCAGCTCTTTCAGATCGTCGTCGAAATCCTGCTGTGTCGGTTGCACGGCAATCACGACATCAGGTTTGACGTTTCCCAGTTGTTTTCGCACCTCCTGAAGATCCATCGTGGAAATGCTGCGACAGTCCCAGGACCACTTCTGAAGCACCGATTCAATACGTGATGCGATGGCATTGTCAGGGCTGATAACCACAGCTCGCATTTTGCCCGATCCCTTCCACTGTTGTTTCTCTCTGCAGTTCAACTCGGATCTCCCGGACACTCGAAACCGAATTCCCGCGGTTCAAAAATGTCCGGAATAATTCCGCCGAGGAATCAGCTGCTGCCGACGTCATGACAGTCAGATATTCCCCGGTTTTCACTATCGAGTTCATTCACGACTGCCATGCGACATCTCTGCACCTGGCCGCACAAAGACAAGGCCACCATGTGTTCCACGCAGAGTGCGAATCTGGAGTTCTGAATTTGCAGACTTCTTCGTCACTTTAGCCTGCGATGCCTCTCGCAGCATTTTTGTGGCCTGATCCAGATTCCTCTGCATTTCACGCATTCGTCCATCCATCTTCTCCTGGATGCTGGCAATCAACTCCTGCTTTTCCTTTTCCCGATCGCTGCGATTTTCATCAGGCAACTCTCCGCCCAGACGCAGATCCGCCACCGTAATTGGCGCCGGAGACGCAGGCTGGCTGTCAGCCGGATTGCGCAGCGACAACTCCAGCGTTCCACCATTTTGAGCAAGACTCAGTTTGGCTGCCTGCTCCGGTGTCACCAGCAACGTGACAGACTTCATCTGCGTCATTCGCTGCAGTGGATCCGCACCAGCCTCCAGTTCCTGATCCACGGCCATGATTTCCACACGCTGCAGTAGTGTGACCGTGATGACCCCTTGAGTCTGAAACAAGGGCGACGCGACTGTCAGCAGCACGTCCACATGATTTCCCGGCATCACAAATCCTGCGACCCCCGACGCGATATTGGGAGTCCGGATCGTGAACGCGCGCATGCCTTTCGGAACCAGACTTGCCAGCCCCGGCACTGCATCCACTGGCGCCAGAAAATTCTGAAACACCGGTTGCCCGGAAATCAGTGGCGTTGTCGCCACCCGACCAATCGTGCTTTCCCTGTCCACAACCGCGTCACCGGGAACACGGCTCTTCGGCCAGTGTTTCACAGTCAGATCCTGCTTCTGAATCCGATCGCCTCGCTGAACATCTCCGGCCATCGTGACAACTGCCACCGTCGCCTCTGTTGGCTGCGGCTCCCAGCGCTGTGCCATTCGTCGAACACCTTCCGCAGCAGCAAGACCTGCCGTTAATGATAACCCGATCAGAATCAACGTCTGACGTCGCATGGTTCTCCTGCACTTCCCGCTTAGTGACGCGATCCTCTGTCACGAATATCCTCAGAGAGCATTCAATTGCCCCGATAAACAATAAAAATCCACCAGCACCCCGAGCGCAATCAGAAACGCAAATGGAATCTGCTGGCGCCGCTCCCGACCCTCCGTGATTTGACGCACCACCCAATCCTCCTGATCAATCTGCCGTCCCAGTTGACACAAACGCCGAGGCAAATCCATTAATTGCGCTAACCCGTCATCCCATGCCTCCTGGCTTCGAAAAGACTGCACCACTCCAG
>JALQWE010000307.1 GCA_023258825.1 Planctomycetaceae bacterium
AAAGGTCCCGCTGCCGGGCTGATCGTCATCGTGGTGGGTTGCATCGAAGACTTCAGCGGCAACGGGATGACAGAAGGCTGGCTGCCAGCCGACCAGAATGCCTATCGCGCAGCGCTGGCAGTGGGTGCCGTCGCTGCCGTACTGCAGATTCTGTTCGGACTGTTTCGAGCCGGGATTCTCGGCGAATTCTTTCCAGCGACCGTTGTGCACGGCATGCTGGCGGCCATCGGTGTGATCATCATCTCCAAACAGATCCCGGTTGCTGTCGGAGTTATGGATGCGAAAGGCGGACCACTGGCCCTGCTGCGTCAGATTCCCGACTTCATGGCCCGAGCCAATCCGGCCATCGCCTTTATCGGAGTCTTCAGCCTGATCATCATGTTTGTCTGGCCGATCATCCGCAGTCGGGTCAAAGTGCTGGCCCCCATCCCGGCACACCTGATCGTCCTGCTGCTGTCAGTACCACTGGGCATGGCTCTCAATCTCACCACGGATCACGATTACCGTCTGTTTGAGAAAAGCTATTCTCTGAACGATAAATTCCTCGTCACCATGCCCAAAGAAATCTTCGGGATGTTCAAGGAAATCACGACACCCGACTTCTCTGTGCTGAATCAGTGGAAAGCCTGGAAGTGGATCATGATGTTCTTCGTGATCGGCAGCCTCGAATCTCTGCTCAGCGCCAAAGCCGTGGATCTGCTCGATCCGTGGAAACGTCGCACCGATATGAACCGCGACGTCCTCGCCGTCGGGATTGCTAATCTCGCCGCTGCAATGATCGGTGGATTGCCGATGATTTCAGAGATTGTTCGCAGCAAGTCCAATATCGATAACGGGGCCAGAACACGCTTCGCAAATATGTGGCATGGTGTGTTTCTGCTGTTGTGCGTCGGGCTCATTCCGACAATCCTGCACCGTATCCCCCTGGCCGCACTCGCCGCCATGCTCGTGTACACAGGCACACGACTGGCACATCCCAACGAATTCCGCAACGTTTACCGCATCGGACGTGAACAACTCCTGATTTTTGTTGTCACGCTGGTCGTCGTGCTCGCCACAGACCTGCTGATCGGCGTCGCAGCGGGGATTGCCCTGAAGATGGTCATCCATCTGGCCAATGGCGTTCCGCTCAAATCCTTCTTCAAAGCCTATGTCGAAGTGGAGGATGTTGACGAGAAAACCAGTCGCATCATCGCTCGGGAATCAGCTGTCTTCAGTAACTGGATTCCCTTCCGTCGACAAATCGAAGACATTGGCCTCGTCCAGAAACGCAATCTGATTCTCGATCTCTCCGGCGCCACGATGGTCGACTCCAGCGTGATGGAAAAGCTGGAGGAAATGCAGGGGGAATTTGAACAGGAAGGACTCCGCCTCGAACTCCGCGGCCTCGAAGACTTCCGCTCGTTCTCCCGCAGCTCACACTCGGCTCGCAAAAAAGAACTGACACCCGTTCGTCGTATCACCATTGTTGCCGACGAAGCCGTGATGGACTCGCTCCTTCCGGAACTGATCCGCATGGGGATTTCAGGCTACACAGAAGTGGGGTGCCGCGGAGCTGGACGGAATGATCTCACTATCGCAGAACTGCACCCGCGTTCCTGCATTCGAATGGAAGTGGTAACTGTTCCGGACGTCTGCAATCACGTCGTGGATTATCTTCGCAGCAGCATCATGCCAATGCACAGGATTACGGTCTGCGTCGAAACGGTTGAAGTCATTCGTCTGAGCGCCTTCGAGCCCTCCGGGCAAACCTCGACACTGGATTCTGTATCCCACCACTGACGCAACTCGGTGGCGTCCTGCGTCAGCAGCTCGCGTTTCCAACGGAGCCTCGTTCTCAGGGAGGGCGAGGTTCTACCCGAGCCGCAAGCTTCTCCCGCATTTCGCCCTGAAACTCAGTGTCTTCTGTGCTTAACAGCACTCGTCTTATACGCCCACATGCCAGCATTCCGGGACGACGATCCACCCGACCCGATCCGCCACGCAGACCGGATGAAACCCCGCACAGCCAGCTAAAACCCTCGTTGATGCTGCTCCCGGCCTTCTCGGGGGCAGGATTTCCCCGGATCAGTCTCAGCATCAGTCTCGCCTGCCCTGAAGCGTTCCAACCCGGCCCGAAAACCAGCCCAAACCAACACGATGTGTCATCACTCCGCCAGCCGGCGCGCAACCGGCTTTCATCGCGATTTTCGCGGCCAGCGAAATGCAGCGAGTGGCCGGCCGACGGATTGCACGCTAGATTGCAGCAACAGCGTGCAGACAGTAACCACCCTGCCGCACATACGCTGGCAAATACACACAATCTCCTTCCGCCAGACCGGACCGGTTTCATGATTCCAGGCTTGACGTTAAACACGGGCGCACAACTTCCCGCAGTGGGGTTCGGCTTCTGGAAGGTCGAAAAATCACAGGCCTCTGACGTCTGCCAGACCGCCATTCGCATCGGCTATCGACACCTCGACTGCGCCTGTGATTATGGCAACGAACAGGAAGTAGGGCAGGGCATTGCACAGGCGATCAAAAACGGACTCTGCCGCCGGGAAGATCTCTGGGTCACTTCAAAGCTCTGGAATACCTACCACGCCCCCGAACATGTGCGCCTCGCCTGCGAAAAATCCCTGCAGGATCTCGGACTGCAGTCCCTGGATCTGTACCTGATTCATTTCCCCATCGCCCAGAAATATGTGCCCATCGAACAACGCTATCCACCGGGATGGATCTTCGATCCCACTGCCGAAAACCCCCGCATGGAAGAAGCCCGGATCCCGATTCACGAAACATGGCGAGCCATGGAAGATCTCGTCGACCAGGGACTCGTTAGGCACATCGGAATCTGCAACTTCGGCACCAGCCTGCTGAGGGACCTGCTGTCCTATGCACGCATCAGGCCCGCCGTGCTCCAGGTCGAAACTCATCCGTTTCTTGTTCAACCCAAACTGCTGCGATTCTGCCAGCAGGAGCAGATTGCCTACACCGCTTTTTCGCCATTGGGCCCCGCCAGCTACTACTCCCTGGGCATGGCAATTCCGGAAGATTCGCTGCTGGACAACCGCGTCATTCAATGCCTCGCGCTGAACTACGGCAAATCGGCCGCTCAGATCCTGCTCCGCTGGGGTGTCCAGCGCGGCACCTCTGTCATTCCCAAGACATCCAACCCGGATCGTATGGCCGAAAATCTCAACATTTTTGACTTCGAACTCAGTGCCCAGGACATGGACATCATCTCCTCACTCGATCAGGCACGACGCTTCAATGACCCCGGCGTCTTCTGCGAATCGGCCTTCGGCACCTTCTGTCCCATCTATGAATAACCACGCCCGCCCGGCAACATCGGCCATAAGTTCACAGGCTCCGTCAGCAGAGGTGGAATAACCCGTGTGTGGAATCGCAGGAGCAATCTGGTGGAATGCAGCGCTGTCCGTGGACCACGACACCCTGCAGCGGATGACAGATAGTCTGCGCCACCGTGGCCCGGACGCTGACGGTCACTGGCTGTCACTGTCCGCTCACAACTCCCCACCAGGCCCCGACAAACCGGCCGTAGCGCTCGGACATCGGCGACTCAGCATCATTGATGTCGCCGGCAGCGCCCAACCCCTGGGCAACGAAGACGATTCCATACAGGTGGTCTTCAACGGCGAAATCTACAACTATCAGGAGCTACGCAGCGAACTGCTCGCTGCCGGACATCAGTTTCGCACCGACGGTGACACCGAAGTCCTCGTACATCTCTACGAACAGGAAGGACTGCAGTTTGTCTCGCGACTGCGGGGAATGTTCGCCTTCGCCCTCTGGGATTCCCGCCTGCAGAGACTGGTCATCGCTCGTGATCGGCTCGGGAAGAAACCACTCTTCTACCGCATGGAAGCCGGACGGCTCAGCTTTGCCAGCGAACTGAAAGCCCTGCTGCAGATTCCCGGCATGCCACGAACTCTGAATCACGACGCCGTACTGCAGTATCTGACTCTGCAGTACGTCGCCCATCCGCACTGCATTCTGCAGGGATTCAGTAAACTGCCACCCGCCTCCCTCGGCGTCCTGCAAAATGGTCAGTGGACTGTCACCACATGGTGGACACCCCCATACGACCAGCCGGACCTCGCCCGCACATCCGTGGCGGATTGGGAGGACCAGTTGCGGACCACACTGCAGCAGGCCGTCCAGCTCCGACTTCGCAGCGATGTCCCACTGGGTGCATTTCTGTCTGGCGGTATCGACTCCACCGTGATTTGTGGACTGATGCAGGCTCAATTGCAACGCCCCGTGATGACGTTCTCCATCGGGTTCCCTGTGCAGGCCTTCGATGAACGCGAATACGCACGACAGGCCGCTCGGTACCTCGGCACCGAACACCACGAAGCCATGGTCACCCCGGACGCACTGCAGATCCTGCCCTCACTGATCTGGCACTATGACGAACCCTTTGCAGACAGTTCAGCAATTCCCACCATGTACCTGTCGCGCATGGCCCGTGAACATGTCACTGTGGCCCTGACAGGCGACGGCGGCGACGAATTGTTCTGCGGGTACGACCGCTACCGCGCCGCCCGCGCGACTGGCTGGACCGACTGGGTTCCATCGTCGCTGCGCCAGGGCCTCTCATCTCTCGTCGCACGCCTGCCCACATCGGTCGAACAACGCTCGTTTTTTCGACGACTGCAACGCCTGACGGAATCACTCGCTCAGGATCCGGAACGTCGCTATCTCAACTGGATCACGATTTTTAATGCCGCCCGCCTTCAGTGGCTGGTCAGTCCGGATCTGCGTCGCCAACTGCAGACCACAGATCCGGCATCCTGCATTTTTGAGGCCTGGGAAAAGTTCCCGCAGCGGGATTTCATCACACGCATCACCGCAACAGATCTGCAGACCTATCTGCCCTGCGATATTCTGACCAAAGTCGACATCGCCAGTATGGCCGCCTCTCTGGAATGCCGCTGCCCATTCCTCGACACCGAAGTCGTCGAACTTGCCGCCCGCATGCCCATCGAAGTCAAACAAACCCTCTCACGCTCCAAAAAGGTGCTCGTGGACACGTTTAAAAACCTGATTCCACCAGCCATTCAAAACCGGCGTAAAATGGGTTTTGGAGTCCCGATTGATCACTGGTTTCGACGTGAACTGCAACCCCTGCTGCGCGATGTCCTGCTGTCCGAACGCGCTCTCAGCCGCGGACTGCTCAATCCCGCCTCCGTCCGAACACTGGTGGACGAACACACCTCCGGAAAAGTCAATCACGCCTATCGACTCTGGAACCTCCTGT
>JALQWE010000308.1 GCA_023258825.1 Planctomycetaceae bacterium
CTCGTTCCGTTGCCTCTGACCGATTTCCGGAAACAACCATGAAGCTGACTTTTCTCGGGGCTGCTGGCGAAGTGACGGGCAGTCAACACCTGATAGAAACCGAGTCCGCTCGTATTCTGCTGGATTGTGGTCTGTTTCAGGGGCGGGAGGAGGAGGCCAGACCCAAAAATCAGCATTTTCGCTGTCGTCCGCAGGGTCTCGATGCCGTCGTGTTGTCGCACGGGCATATTGATCACTGCGGCAATCTGCCGGGGCTGGTGCGCGCAGGTTTTCAACGGCCCATCTTTTCGACTCATGCCACCGCGGACATCGCTGCAGTCATGATGCGCGACAGTGCACGCATTCAGGAAGAGGATGCGCGTTATGAAAGCCGCAAAGGACATCATGGACCAGACCACATCGCAAAGCCGCTCTACACGGAGGACGATGCGCGCAGGACTGCAAAGCTGTTTGAGCCCGTGAACTTTCATGAATGGGTCGACATCGCTGATGGTGCACGACTGCGGTTTCATCACGCGGGTCACATTCTCGGTGCGGCCATCACCGAACTGGAGTTGGAGGATCAGGGGGAGATTCACCGTGTCGTTTATACCGGGGATCTGGGGCGTCGACAGCAGCCCATCCTGATGGATCCGGAGCCCATCGATCGCTGCGATATCCTGATTTGCGAATCGACCTATGGCGATCGCCTGCATCCGGATTCCGGAGATGTTCGCAGAGAGTTGCAGCGGGTGATTTGTGAGGCTTCACGGCAGAATGGCAAGGTGATCATTCCGGCCTTCAGTCTCGGGCGTACTCAGATGCTCGCCTATCTGCTGAACGATCTGCGTAATTCGGACGCAATGTGCCGAGTTCCGGTGTTCATCGACAGTCCTCTGGCTGGTCGGCTGACTGAGGTGCATCGTGATCACACGTCCGTGATGGATGGGGATGTGCAGTCGGCACTGGAACAGGATGACGATGTCTTCGATTTTCCCGGTTTGACTTATACGCGGTCTCAGGATGAAAGCATGGCCCTGAATCGCAGAGATGGTCCGCTGGTGATTATTGCTGCCGGAGGTATGTGTGAAAACGGACGGATTGTGCACCACCTGAAGCATGCCGTTGCGGACGAACGCAATACGATCCTGATCATCGGGTTTCAGGCAGAACACACTTTAGGACGCCGGATTGTGGAACGCCGTCCGGAGTTGCATATTCTCGGGAGAACGCTGCCGTTGCGAGCCCGTGTGGAGGTCATTAACGGGCTCTCGGCTCATGCTGATGCGGCTGATTTCCGCTGGTGGTTTGGTGAACTTCAGAAACGGGGAGGGGCAGGGCAGGTCTTCCTGGTTCATGGAGAACCCCGGGCGGCTCAGGCTGTTTCAGAGTTGGCTGCGGACTGTTCCGATCTGCCACCTGTGGTGCCCAACTTTGGCCAGTCGTTCGAGTTCTGATTACGGCACAGACGATCCATGGAGGTGTGAGAGGATCTCGGCTCGCGGCCCGTTTTTTGATCTGCAGCTTCCGCTGAAGGTTCCGGGAGGTGGCTGAACGTCAGCGACTCTGTTCGAGCACTTCGGCGATGGCGCAGCTGGCTTGCTGCAGTTGTTGTTCGGTGTGCTCACTGCTGATCGACAGGCGCAATCGCGCAGTCTTTGCGGGGACGGTGGGTGGCCTGATGGCGGGAATCAGCAGGCCGCGTTCCCGCAGTTGCAGACTGATTCGGACTGCCCGTGCATCGTCGCCGATCAGGATTCCAATGATCGGGCTTCCTTCCGGATTCAGGCGGCAGTCTGCGGAGGAACCGCCGGTTTTCATGGAGGGGATTCCAGCTGCGGCCAGCAGTTGACGCATCCGGATGGATCGTGCCTGCAGACGCGATCGTCGTTCAGGCTCCTGCTGCACGATCTGCAAAGCCCTGAATGCTGCCGCACACAGGGCTGGAGGCAGGGCAGTGGAGAAAAACTGACTTCGGGCGGAATTCCAGAGCCAGTCTGTCAACTGGTGGCTGCCGGCAGCAAATCCACCAAGACAGCCCAGCGATTTGCTGAGGGTTCCCAGTCGTACCGGGATGCGCGATTCGACTTCCTGCAATTCACAGATGCCCCTGCCGCTTGCGCCAAAGTTACCTGTGGCGTGGGCTTCATCGACAATCATCTGAGCCTCGAATTGATCGGCCATGTCACACAGCGCGTTCAGGTCTGCAAGTGTCCCGTCCATGCTGAAAACGGAGTCCGTCACGATGAACACAAGATCGAATTCATGACGACGACGTGCCATCGCGACCTGCAGGCGATCCAGTCGCTGTCGATCGTAGACGAGAAATTTTGCTGCTGACCCCCGACACCCATCGATCAGGCTGGCGTGGTTGTCTCGATCGCAGAAAATGGCATCCCGAGGGCCCGCAATCGCCATGATTGTTCCTGCGTTGGCCGCAAAACCTGAGGGAAACAGGAGGGCGGATTCCGCGCCATCCCATGCGGCAAGAGCGCGTTCCAGCTGGGCTAGTGCGGGGGAACGTCCGGCAATCAGCGCACTGGCACCCGATCCAGCCTGTTCGGCGGCTGCTTCTGAGAATACCTGGCAGACCCGTGGATCATGAGTCAGGCCAAGATAGTCGTTGGTGGCGAAACTCAGGTAATCTCGCCCCTGTTGCCGGCAGATGACGGAACCAGAGCGTTCTGTTTCCTGACGATGCCGATACCGGTGTTCCAGCTTCAGTGTCTGAAGGGCTTGAGCCAGTCGTTGCTGAAATCGATCTGCAGCCATCTTCAACCCCATTTCAGCTCAAGGCCGGTCGAATGACCCTGCCCGGAGGGTTGTTGATGGACCACGGTGTTGTTAACACGGATGGTCTTGATTCGTTGCATTGAAACAGCACGATTGTGTATTCGAGGGCTTGCCTGTACAGGCTTTTTTGTGGTAACGCTATCGGGAGATCTGGCTGACACGGCGATCCTGATTGCATGAATCGCTCGTGGCGGGTTGGTGAGACCGCCGGATGCTGCCATGTGAATGCCAAGGCGGTGTCCAAACCTGCCCGACCCTCCGACGCCTCGCAAAATGGAGTATGCTCAGCTTTGTCGGGCCCCGTCGGATTTGCCGGGCTCCGGTACTTTCGGGGCAGGAACATGTCCCGGGCGGCAAGCTGGAAGGACATGACCGTCGACAACAGCGACCTCCGTAAATGAGCATAAAAAAAGCCCGCACAGGGTGCGGGCTGAAAACGGAGAGAGAGGGATTCGAACCCTCGGACCCCATTTCTGGGGTCACATCATTAGCAATGATGCGCATTCGGCCACTCTGCCATCTCTCCTGCGCTGATTCACCGGCGAGATGCCGTGAATCGAGTTGGTGCAATATAATCGAATTGCGTTGAGACACAAGTTCAGATCAATTCGGGAAATCTCTTTCACAGAATAGGGTTTCGCGGGTGTGCGAATACCCCACAGTGACTGCTTCTGGTGATTATTCCGGATACGCCGCCTTTGAGGTTTTTGTGGTGGCTTGTTCTGGTTGTGTTGTTGCCGTTGGACGAGAGGCTTTCAGGGCTGCAACCGGGCGTCGTTCTGTCGATTCTCCTGTCAGCATTTCCATAAGCCACGGAGATGCTCGCGGGATAACAATCACCTTTTTCTGAGCCCCCGCGGTCTTGTCATCGATGATCACAGTGACTTCCGGGCCCACAGATGCGACGGCTTCAGCCGGGTGATCCTGTGGCATGGCGGACGGAGTCGATTTGTCCGGAGTCAGTTCAGATTCAGAGAACTCGTTGACGCTGAGTGGATCGAAGGGACGAGCTTCGTCGCTCATGGCGACGTCGGCTTCGTTGTCTGCGAACTCAGGGGGCGTCTGGTTGGTGGAGGCGATCTTCGGGGCGCCTTCCTTTGGGCTATCGGCCACCTCCGGTGTCTCTGCTGCTGATTTTTGAAGTTCGGTCAGCTTCAGTTTGTTCAGCAGGTTCAGGATCGCGCTGCGGGCCATGTACAGGCCTTCAGACTTTTCCTGATTCCTGCAGCTGCAAACACCGACGAGATTTCCGTCTTCGTCAAAGAGTCCTCCGCCAGACCTTCCCTTGGCAGGTTCCGTTGAGCACACCAGATTGCCGGGACCTTCGTAACGGTTTTCTTCAATCAGCATCACCGTTTTCTGTGACGGCGAGTCGCCTCCGTCGCAACCGAAACTCGTCAACAGTTGATCCTGACGCAGTGTTGGAGCTGTGGCAGTTAACTTCACGGCAGGAAAGCTGCCCGGGGACGAGATTTTCAGGATGGCAAGATCCAGTCCATGGTCCCCTCCAACCACGGTGGCAGGATATGTCTGCGGGATTCCATCGGTGAAGATCTCGACGGTTGTCCTGGTGTCCCCGACCTTCAGCCCCAGAAAGAAATGTGCACAGGTCAGGATCACGGTTGACCCCGATTCGCTGGAAATGATGGTTCCCGTTCCGACTTCTCGCATGGTTACGGCTTCGCCATCGACCATGGCTGACCCCTCGACGTTCACTCGCACTGTTGCGGCCGCTGCCAGCTCTATGCCGTTGAGCCGACCGGATACGGGTGACTGACCACGAAAAACCGGTGACTCTGAATTCTCACCCTTTTCGTTAAACGCTCGTCGAAAAAAATCTACCAGCGAGCCGCTCGTTCTGTTGGCGGACGCAACTGGTTCCCGACTGCGCGGTGCTTCCGTGTGTTCCGGGCTCTCCGAAGCCACCTGCTCAACATCAGACTTTCTGCCTGGAGCCTTGTCGGTAGCCGCGCTGGCAGCTTTTCGTTTTTCGGATAGCTCCTGCGCTGCTCGATTCATAGCACTGCGCAAATCAGCTTCGGCGGTCAGACCAACAAACCGCTTGACCTCTTTTCCCTCCGACATAATCACAAGTGTCGGCACGCCTTCGACGCGGAATTGCCTTGAAAGATCCGGCTCCTCAGTGATGTCAATTCGTCGAATCGGAAATCCGTTGGATTCCATACGATTCAGAATGGGAACCATTTGCCGACAAGGCTGGCAGTAGCTGGCGGTAAAGTCGAGCAGCTCAACGTCAGGAACGTCTCCGGACGGCGTTTCGACCAGCATCGACAACAGCAAAAGCAGCATTTTCATAGGTGGCTTCCATGCCAGAAAGATGCATGTCCAGGAGACGTCCTCAGTCACCTTCACAAATCAATTCACGCAACTGTCGCTCCCGCCGGACGTCCCTGTCCGTCAGAATGCATCGCATCAGGTATTCGTTGAAAAAACTACAAAGCAAAAATGAAAAATATTCAGTCAG
>JALQWE010000309.1 GCA_023258825.1 Planctomycetaceae bacterium
AGTATGTTGCCGAGTTCCTGCGGGTGCTGGCCCCGGAAACACTGGTGGATCTGCAGTTGACGGATTCCGACACAGCGGCCGTGTTCCGCGTCGAAGATTCGTATACCTACGTGATCATGCCCCTGACGCAGGATCGCTGACAGGTCGATGGTGTCGTCCTGAAACGGCCAGTGTCTGGTCGGCTCAGCAAATGCAGGTCAGTTCTGAAAATGGATGTTCGACAGGATACGCAGTGTGAGGAACTCCGCCGACGACATACCGTCCATGCCCGGCTCCCTGGGAAACGCACTGTTTCGATTGATTCGTCAGAAAGGATTGATGAATCGCTCTGCGACAGACACCCTCGACGCTGAATGGAAATTGATTGTGGGCCCGGAACTGGCCCAGCGCAGTCACGCCCGCAAGATCAAAGACGGTATTGTCGAAGTCGCTGTCACCAATAGTGCGGTCCTGGAAGAACTCCGCGGCTACCTGCACCAGGAAATTCTGCAGCAGTTGAAAACACGGCTGCCGGATTCCGAAATCCGCGGAGTGCGATACGTTCGGGTTCGGTAGGGAAGACCGAACCTCTCGGTAAGTTCCCCCCTGCTG
Organism: Planctomycetaceae bacterium; assembly: GCA_023258825.1. Classification (GTDB taxonomy): domain Bacteria; phylum Planctomycetota; class Planctomycetia; order Planctomycetales; family Planctomycetaceae; genus SXXK01. Next base: position 592 of record JALQWE010000309.1, read on the forward strand.
AGACGTGTGAAGAAACCTGTTCAATGGAAGAAGGCCGAAAAGTGTCAGAGACGACTCCCGAAAATGCCGGCAAGCCCGTCGAATCCAACAAGACCTACAGTGCCGAAGATATTCAGCATCTCAAGGGTGTTGAAGGGATTCGAACGCGACCTGCGATGTACATCGGCGATACCGGAGCCCCCGGCCTGCACCACCTCGTGTACGAAGTGGTCGACAACAGTATTGACGAAGCCGTCAACGGATTCGCCACCGAAATCGAAGTGCAGATCAACCTGGATGAGAGCATCTCGGTCGTGGACAACGGTCGCGGCATTCCTGTGGATGCCGTGAAGGGAGACGGACGGTCCGCTCTGGAAGTTGTGCTCACGGAAATTCACGCCGGTGGTAAGTTCAATCGTGAGAGCGGCTATCGCGTCGGGACAGGCGGGCTTCACGGAGTGGGGATTACGGCCGTCAATGCGCTCAGTACCTGGCTGCGAGCAGAAATCCGTCGCAACGGGTTTGTCTGGGTTATGGACTTCGAAAAGGGGCGGGCCACCTCAGAATTACGGCAGCTCGGACGAGCAGACAGCACCGGAACACGGCTCACCTTCCTTCCCGATCCCACCATCTTTTCCGAAACGCGCTACTCACTCGATACGCTCAGTCGTCGTATGAGGGAACTCGCGTTTCTCACACCCGGAATCAAGATCACCATTCGGGATGAACGCGTTGGGCAGACGGAAACATTCCATTTTGAAGATGGGCTGGTGGAGTTCGTCCGCTACCTGAACCGTACCCAAACTCCGCTCACAACAGATGTCTTTCGTACGGTAGGTGAAGAAGACAGCGTCGTTGTGGAAGCGGCGATGCAGTACAACGACGGTTACACCGAAAATGTGCTGACCTTTGCCAATAACATTTTCAATCCCGATGGCGGAACCCACCTCAGCGGTTTTCGTGCGGCCCTCACTCGCACGATGAACAACTACGCCAAAGCGGGAAATCTGTTCAAAGAAATCACCCCGGTCGGCGAAGACTTCCGCGAAGGCCTGACAGCTATCGTCTCTGTACGAGTTCCCGATCCGAAGTTCACCTCCCAGAACAAAGTGAAATTGACAAACGCGGAAGTCGAGAGCGCTGTACAGACGGTCGTGGGAAATGCCTTCAATCGATATCTCGAAGAAAACCCCTCCATCGCCAAAAAGCTGGTTGCCAAAGCCATCATGGCGGCCGAAGCCCGAGAAGCGGCCCGGAAATCCCGGGATATGGTCCGCCGCAAAGGGGCACTCACCACCGGAGGCCTTCCCGAAAAACTTCGCGACTGCCGCAGTCGTGATCTCGAATCCACAGAACTCTACCTCGTCGAAGGGGACTCCGCCGGAGGCTCAGCCGACACCGGACGAGACTCCAGCATTCAGGCCATTCTTCCACTGCGAGGTAAGATCCTGAATGTAGAGAAGGCCCAGCTGGTCAAAGTGCTGGACAACACCGAAATCAGTAACCTGTTTCGCGCCATCGGACTTTCACCTGCCGGCGGCGACGACGAAATGGACATCAGTAAGCGTCGGTATGGCAAGATTATTGTGATGACCGACGCAGATGTGGACGGAAGCCACATCCGTACGCTCCTGCTCACATTTCTGTTCCGCCACATGCGCGAACTTGTGCAGAACGGCCACGTTTACATTGCTCAGCCACCACTGTTTCGCGTCATTCAGCGTAAGCAGGTGCGTTATGTTCAGACCCATCAGCAAATGATGTCAGAACTGATTAGTCTGGGGATGACCGGCGCACGGCTGATGGTTAAGGCGGACAATACGCCCTTCGAAGGGGAAAACCTTCGCCGTCTTGTCGACCTCGCCGAACGCATGGAGCAACCGCTTGAATTGCTGGAGCGACGCGGGATTGATATTCGATACCTCCTGAAGTTCAACAGCGAAGAGAAATCCCGCTTGCCACGCTACCGCGTGCTGTACAGTGACACCGAACGCTGGTTCCTCGAACGCGATGAAGCGGAAGCCTTTGTGCGAAACCTTCAGCCCCCCGAACCGGCTGCCGGAGACGCTGCACCGGCGACACAACGGACAGTCAATGCACAGCTGGTCGACCTGCACGAAATCAAAACGCTGAACGAAGTCTTTCAGCAGCTTCGCGATTATGGATTTTTCGTGGCGGACTTCACTCCGGCAGGAGTCCGCAATGCAGAACCAGTGTATCCGTTCATCCTTGAGCGCGATGACGATCGCGTACCTCTGACCAGCCTCCGCGAGCTGCTGGAAGAGCTGCGACACCTGGGAGAAAAAGGTCTCACGGTCACTCGCTTCAAAGGTCTCGGCGAAATGAACTCCGAGGAACTGTGGGACACCAGCATGGATCCGGAAAAGCGAACTCTGCTGCAGGTGCGTATGGAAGATGCCGCAGCGGCCGATGAGATTTTCCGAGTCCTCATGGGGGACGCCGTGGAACCACGTCGTGAGTTCATCGAAAAGCACGCTCTCGATGTCCGCCAACTCGACATCTGAGCCTTTTGAACGACTCGCCCAGCCTGCGCAATCTCGCCGCGGTCTCGGCGATCGGTGGGCCACGGCGGGCTACTTTCATCAGCAGAAATCAGAAGGGATGCCGTGATTACTCTGTTGACTCTTACAGCCATCCTGCTCGTCCTGATCAGCTGGGGTCGGACGGCCTGGTGGTCGTTGCGCATTGCCAGTTACTATCCGCTGAAACGCCAGCCACAGCCTGTCGATTCGGCAACGCGATATCCACATGTGGCGGTCCTCCTGCCGCTGCGAGGAGCCGACCCGCTACTCGATGATTGCCTGCAGGGACTCTGTCTGCAGGATTATCCCTCTTTTGAAATTCGAGTCATTCTTGACAGCGACGAAGACTCGGCCTGGGGCAGTGTGCGTCAGGCGATGAGCCGATTTCCGAAAGTCGCATGGCACCCGATTGTACTGACAAATCGGCTCGAAACCTGTAGTCTCAAATGCAGTGCGCTTCTTCAGGGAATTCGGTCGCTGGATGAACGCACAGAGATTGTGGCAGTCATCGACGCAGACGTGGCCGCACCTGCCTGGTGGATCCGTGAATTGGCTCGCCCATTCTCCGATCCAACGGTCGGCGCAGTCAGCGGTATGCGCTGGTTCCTGCCAACCCGAAACAATTGCGGCTCGATTGTACGTCGCACATGGGGCGCGGCTGCGTCGGCACAGATGTTCAGTCTTGATGTCTTATGGGGCGGAACTCTCGCCTACCGAGCCGCGCTGCTCCGAGATCCCGAGTTGCAGCAGGTCTGGAGTCGCAGTTTTGTTGAAGACACCAGCGTAGTCGCGTTTCTGCGCCGTCGCGCAGCTCGAGTGGTCACGGTTCCCGGCCTTTCCATGGTCAACACCGAAACGATTTCTCTGCCGGGCTGCTACCGTTTTATTCGCCGTCAGACGTTTTCCGTTCTGCGCTATCATCCTGCCCGTTACCAGTTGATGCTGACATGCATCGGACTTGTGATTTCCGCAGTGGCCACAGGTGTTATTGTCCCATTTGCCCTCGCGGCCGGTCATACAATTTCTGCTGTAACGCTGTTGACGCTGACGCTCAGCACTATCGCCCTGACCGTCTTACCGCTGATGTATATCGAAGTGTGTCTGCATTTGAGCTCGCCAAAAGACCGGCCGATCCCCGGACTGACACTGATGCAACTGCCCATGATTCCAGTCACAGTGGTGCTGTACTTCATTGCCTTATTCAGTGCGTTGCGAATGCGTGAGATCGATTGGCGGGGGATTCATTACGAAATTCAGCGAGATGGCTCGATCCGTCGGCGGAACTATCACCCATGGACAGCCAATCCATCCAGTCACAACGTGTCGGATTCAATCATTTAAGCTGCTCCCCGGCAAAGTATGTCTTTCCATGTCCATAGCGGCCATGGACACAGCGATATCGACCGTCCGGATTGCAGACGCAGGGAAGGGCACCGGCTGGCCGGTGCCGGGCTAAGATCGCGAGGAGCTGTGATTGAATTCGTGCCTCGCTGGTGTTGCAATTCCGCATGGCAGCCCGCTGACGATCACGTAATGCCGTGTGCATTTCATCTGACTCGCGATGACTTCGCTGTCAGTGTGTTGCCGTTCAACGACCGTGTAACACAAATTCTCTACGGCCGTTGGTTCTCCGGGACCACACAAATCGGATGTCCACAGGCTGGTTGCAGCCGCAGAACATCCTCAGCGGTAGGCACGAAAACGCAAACACTGCCCTCTGGTAGCCGGTCCAGGTGCAGATCGCCGGCAATCCGCCATTCACGTTCCGCAGCCGTATCCATCACGCCGTCTGGTGTCGTCTTCTGAAAAAAAGGTCGCTCACTCGCAGACAGTTGATTCCAGAGTTCTTCGGTTCCGTACAGGACGGGTCTTCCGCCCAGTTTCTGCAGGACGTCACGACGGATCGCAATTCCCCAGGGTTCAAAGTCATAACGTTGTCGATGACTGCGAAAGATCCGTCGACTTCGAAATTCTGCCAACGGTACCTCAGTAAATGCAGCAACCTCATAGGTGCCGCGGATGGCCAGCGTGGAGGCACGAATCCGTTGCTCTGAAATGATCCGAAGAAGTGTGGCACGCGCCGACCGATCAACTGGCAAATCGTCCAGTATCAGTTGATCGATGTACTCCTCACGAGCTTCA
>JALQWE010000310.1 GCA_023258825.1 Planctomycetaceae bacterium
GCAGTTTGACGAATTGGCTTTGCAGTTATCGCGTGCCGGCAGGATTGTGCTGCATCGGCATGACTTTGCCGGCAGCTTGAGTGTGGCCGAGCGGGATGAGCTGGTGACGGACGGTGCTGGTGAGTATTTTGTGGGGATGGCTTTACGAGCCGGGCAGGTGGTGTGATGAATCCATTTCGCAAGACGGTGATGTCGGATCCCTGGGAGACTCCTGGGGGAGATGTTCCGACGATCCATGAGGCTGAGTTTCGGGCGTGTTTGCAGGGTCTGGAATCGGTGCGTGCGGCCGAGCGTTCGACGGCGCTGCTGATACACGGCGAGGCTGGCAGCGGGAAGACTCATTTGCTGAGTCGCCTGCGTTCTCAGCTGGCACCGAATCAGCCGGCGGCGTCGGACCGTGCTGAGGCGTTGTTTGTGTGGGTTCGGCTGCAGACTAGTCCGCGGATGATCTGGCGGACGGTTCGTCGCACCCTGGTGAACGACTGGTTTCGTCGGCTGCCGGACGGGCGTTCGCAGTTTGACCGAATTCTGTTTCACCGCCTGGCGGAAATTCGTGTGCGGAGGGTGATCTGGAGCCGTGGCATGAGTATATGCTGGACGAGCATCCGGATGGGTTGAGTGAGCTGGTAGGCAGGATTTCCGAGAACCTGCAGCTTGACCGGAATACTCATGTGGTCCTGGAGCATTTGGTTTTTGGCCGTCATCGGCGGGATCTGCAGGCATGGCTGTGTGGTGATTCGCTGCCGGAGGCGGCCCTTGCGCGTCTGGAGCTGGAGGAGTCGGACGAGGGTGACGAGGAGCGTGAGGATCAGGCGCGGCGTACGATTCTGATGCTGTGTCGTCTGGCCGGCCAGAGTTTGCCGGTGGTGATCGCACTGGATCAGGTCGAGGCGCTGGAGACGGGGCCTGAGGATCGTGCTGCGTTGTTTGCCTTTGGCCAGCTTGTGAGTACTTTGCATGATGCGACGAGCAATGTGCTGTTGATTGCGGCGGTGCAGTCCGCGTATGCGGATCGTCTGAAGCTGGAGGCGCGAGCGGCTGATCATGATCGGATGACCTCGGCGGGGCGAATCAGTTTGTCCCCTCTGACTCGTGAGCAGGCGCGGCAACTGATAGTTGGGCGACTGCAGGCGTGTGGTCAGGTGGTTCCGGCGGGAGCTGGGCATCAGGCATTCTGGCCGCTGCATGAGTTTGATGTGGCACAGCTGTTCAGGAACGGCGGGGTGACTCCGCGAATGCTGCTGAACCGTTGTGCGGAGCGTTTCGACAGTCCGATTGCTGACGCGGAGGTTGCGCCTGAGGCCGGGGCGGCGGCGCCGGGTATTTCGCGGCGTGCTGTGTCGGAGTTTCTGGCGGAGGTGTGGGGGGCTGTTGTTGAGGAAAAGCTGCGAACCAGTCGGCCGGAGCACTCGGAGGAGATTATTCGACATGCGTTGCCGATGGTGGTCCGGCTGCTGGAGCCTGATCTGGAGGTGACTGCGGCTGCGGGAATGCAGGATGTGGCGGCAGTTTTCCGCGGGCGAGCGGGGCGTGTCGGCATCAGCATTTGTGCTCAATCGAACATGAACAGTCTGGCAGCACGGCTCAGGCGACTGCGGGATCAGGCTGGCAGTGGTCAGCTTGATCGCCTGGTGGTGATTCGGGACGGGCGTGTGCCATTGTCACTGACAGCAAGGAAGGCTCAGCAGTATCTGCGTGAATTGCAGGAGGATGGTCGGACAAAGGTGGTGCATCCGACGATGGAGGTACTGGCGGCTTTGGATGCGCTGCGTGCTCTGCTCTCAGACGCGCGCTCGGGCGATCTGGCCTGTGCCGGGGCAACCGTGTCGCCGGGTGTATTTGAGGAATGGTTCCGCGCTCAGATGTCCAGTCAGTTGCAGGAGTTTGTGCGGGAGGTGCTGGAGCCAGCGTCGGCGGGCGATGAGACGTCGCAGGATACGGCGCTGTTTGAATCTCTGCAGGCTCTGCTGGTTGAGCAGCCGGTGCAGTCGCTGGTTCAGGCTGCGGAGCGTCTGGGTGTCAGTCAGCAGCGGCTGAGTGAGTTGTCGCGGCGTTTTCCGCATGCGATTGGCGTGCTGGGGAATGAGGATTTGCTGGTGTTTCGTGTTGTGGCAGCCGGTACTGATGATTCCGCGGAAGTTCGCTGAGGAAGACGACAATGCCAGTGACTGTAACGGTCAGTCAGATCCGCGAGGCTTTATATCGGGCCGATCGTACGGCGGGTCGTGAACCGGCGACGGCCACAACGGGGTTGCTGGGACGTTGGTTTCACGAGGCATTGAGTTATCTCGTATCGCAGAAGCCGGGTGATGGCCTGCTGGGAGTGCTGGCGGCCGGTCCGGCCGATCTGGAAAGCTGGAAGTCGCTGGCGACAGCGCGTGTGTACGAAGAAATTGTTGGTCCGCGACTGACTCGCAATTGTGCATTGCTGCAGGAGTCGGCTGGTCAGGTGCTGGTATTCTGGCAGGCCATGCGAGAGGCTGCTGAATGGTTTGCGGAGCTGGCCTGGCGGGCGCACGCGGGACTGCAGCGGGGGCGGCAGGGAGTACTGCAGCCGGCATGGCAGCACCTGCAGGAGTGTTTTGCGTCGGAGGTGCCGCTGGAGTGCGAGTTGAGTGATCCGTTGTGGAGTGACACGGTTCGTCTGGTGGGAATCGCGGACTGGGTTTGTCGTCCGTCGGGTGTTGATCGCTGGTGTGTGGTAGAGTTCAAGACGGGGCGCGGCAGTTCGGAGGCGGATCTGGCGCAGGTCTGTCTGTATCATCTGATTTTGCAGGAGTTATCGCGATCGGGTGAAATGGCAGCGGGTTACAGCGGGGCTCTGGCCCTGATCCGTTTTAGTCCGCATCGCACGGAGTTGTTGTTGACTGCGGATCAGCTGAGTGTGGTGCGAGTTCGTCTGCTGGCGCTGATTGGCAGTCTGGCCGGGGTGTCGTCGGATGCCGTGGGTGAGGCCTGCGTCGTGGAGCATCGGGAGAGAGCGTCTGGAGCCGACGGAGCGGCATCGGCGGTGCAGCGTGTCTCGGCAGTTCCTCGCGGGGCGGCTGTACGGCGGAATCTGCAGTCAGCGACGGACTGTGCGGAACTGGGCAGGCGGATTGTGCGAACATTTTGTGAGTATGGAGTGCAGGTGAGTTTGGAGGATGAGGTGGTCGTGGGGCCAACGTTCCTTCGTTTCACAGTGATACCGGGTGTGGGCACGAGGGTGACGGCGATTGAGCAGCGAGCGGCAGAGCTGCAGATTCGGCTGGGATTTTCCGCGGAGCCGTTCATCAGTCGTGACCAGGGGCGTTTGGTGCTGGACGTGCAGCGACCGGATCGTCAGACGATTTTTTTTGACGAGATTCGCGGCAGTCTGGCGGATGCGCCGTCAGGATTCGGCAGTACATTGGTGCCGGTGGGGGTGGATTTCTCAGGTGAGCTGATCTGTGCGGATTTGTCGAAGCCCGAGCATTGTCATTTGCTGGTGGCGGGAACGACGGGCAGTGGTAAGAGTGAGTGGCTGCGGATGGCGATCGCTGGCCTGTTGATCCGGAATACTCCTGAGACCCTGCGTCTTCTGGTGATTGATCCGAAGCGGAATGCATTTCATGCGCTTCGGAGTTCACCATTTTTGCTGCAGCCGCTGGTGTTTCCGGACGAGCAGCCGGCAGGAGAAGTCCTGGAGCGGCTGTGTGAAGAAATGGAGTCTCGCTACGCAATGATGAATGGTGCTGACACGATAGCTCATGCGGCGCTTCAGTCGGGGCGGCGTCTGCCGCGTATTGTATGTGTTTGTGATGAGTATCGGGATTTGATCAGCCGTGGCCGCAAAGAGCGTATGCAGATTGAGTCGCAGATTTGTCGGCTGGGTGCAAAGGCACGGGCGGCGGGGATCCATCTGATCCTGGCCACTCAGGAGGCCAGTCGGGATACGATTCGGGGCCCGTTGGACTCCAATTTACCGGCTCGCGTTGGCCTGAAGATGGGACGTGATCTGGAATCACGAATGTTGTTGGGTGTGCGTGGTGCGGAGAAGCTGCTGGGGCATGGAGATTTGTTGTTTCGCGACACACAGGATCCGCGTCGTTTGCAGGCGCCGTTATTGACAGAGTCGAACCGCGAGGAAATTTTCGGGCGGTAAGGGGGAGTGGTCAGTGGGCAGTGAAGGGTTGCTGTGTGGCGGGTGCGAAGTGCTCGGGCTGGAAAAACTGATCCACGATTTATTTCTCACGTCTTTCCGGAAACAAGCCCTGCGCTGGGATGGCGAAACGGCGGCAAGCTGGGAGTTCCCGGGCGTTTACGGCTTGATGGAGCGAGAGGATTTGAGTGCTGAGTTCGACTGTGAAAACGCTGGACGTTCGTTTCGACGGAGCGAAACGCGACTCTGCGGGTTTAACACCGTTTCACCTGCCCTGCCCCAATTTAAATTTGTCTGATGAACCACGACATGTACCCAGCATATGGAGGTGGACAGGGAGGTGAGTTGAGCGTGATTTGGGTGGTACGGGCTCACTCACCGCCAGCACGTTTTCGTCGTGCCAAGCTGTCGAAGGGGGGCGTTTGTGATTCGAAAAACTCATTGTGAGGACATGCGGGATGGATTTTCCCGGTCTGCGCTGCGAGACTGGAGCGACGGTCCGGTTTGTTTCCGTTTCTGGCTGGTGTGGCATGCTGCGACGGTACTGTTTTTTTCTGTGTGTCGTATTTTATGGACTGCAGTCTTTTGCTGTGGCCCAGGACGCGGCTGCGCTTTGGTCGCAGCAGGTGCAGCCGCTGTTTGATCAGTACTGTGTGAAGTGTCATGGTCCGCTTGAGCAGCACAGCGGTCTTGAGCTGGATTCAGCGGCAGCGGTGCTGAAGGGAGCGGATGGCGGTGCGGTGGTGGTGCCGGGCAAGCCTGAGGACAGTCGGCTGTTTCAGTACCTCGCGGCGGGGTCTGAGCCGCACATGCCACCGGGCAAGCAGCTGACTGAGGCTCAGCAGAAGTCCGTGCAGCAGTGGATTCTCCGGCTGTCTCAGGCACCTCAGATCGGTTCTGCTGCGGCGACAGAGCTGCGCAGTTTTTCTTCGGTGACCGAGGCTGTCGATGTGTGTGTGTCGGAAGGCTGGGCTGATCGCGGGATAGCTGCAGCGGATCCGGTGTCGGACGGTGTCTGGTGTCGGCGTGTGTATCTGGATCTGGCGGGTCGGATTCCGACCACAGCAGAGCTGGAAAGTTTCCTGCAGTCTCCCGTTGAGGTGCGGCGTGCTGAACTGGTGGATC
>JALQWE010000030.1 GCA_023258825.1 Planctomycetaceae bacterium
GGGCTTCCCAGCCCTTCCACATCTCAAAGTCCTTCAACCGCGTCAGCGGGCGGTCGATACCGGGGGAAGAGACTTCGAGGATGTAATTGTCCTCGATCGGGTCTTCCACGTCCAGCACGGCGGACACGGCAGTGGAAATGGTGCCACCGACCCAGCGGAAACTGAAATGGTGCCATCCACCAGTGACACGCTTCATGACAAAGCTCACACACAGTCAGTAGCGCTAACCATCACGCCCCATCAGCACGTGGACACTCCGGGGTAATCACGAGGGATGGTGACACCGACGTCAACAGCACAAAAACACGCAGAGCACTTTCACAGCCAATCCTGCCGCTCATCGTGCGGAATTCTCTGCGTTTTGCCGTGGAACTCTGTGTCCTCGGAATCCTCCACAGTGAAACAAACTGCCCTCGTGCGCTGCCGTTTCACACCTCCGGGCTCAGACGCCCCCCCGCAATGCAACAACTTCCGAAGGCCCTGCCCCCGTCTACGTCATACAGACCAGGCAATGGAACGCCGCGAGACCCCGCCCAATTGAGCACAATCAGGCATCCGACAGTCAGCCGGCCTGAAAAAACCGACGCCACCGTGCGATCGAATTGCACAACAGGCATCCACAGAATTCTGGCATTCCGAAACAGAGGCAACCCGCAGACTCGTGACATCACTGCATCCGCGTTCGCTGAAGATCTTCCACTCTCACAGCGCTGCGCATCCGGGTATAGGGCAGTGGACGGCTGCGAAATTCCTGCCGTGATTTATCACTGCTGAACAAATACAGCTGCCCGTCGAACCACAGTCTCAGACGCGCATCCCCGGGTACCGCTCGGTGCTCTTTTGTCAGGATGACCGGATCACAGCCCAGATCCTGCGGCGCAAACTTCGACGGCGATTCCACAAACTTCCTGTGGTTCTCCCTCGACGAAAATCGGTACATCACGCCCTGATAGACCGTGGAAAACTCTGGTCGCCCCGCCTGCAACGTGTCCTTCAGACGCAGCGTCACCGGACAATATCCACTCATGCCGGGGTCGTCAGAATTCACGGCCGGTTCGGCCGCCAACTGTGACGTTTCCGATTCCGCCAAAGCGACTCCGGAACCGGTCGCGGATTCAGTCTGCTCCGTCCGCTGCTGATCCCGTGGCAGCGAACGTCTCTCCGAATCCAGTGGCCTGCGTGGCGGTGTCTGACGGCGTCGCCCTGCCTGAGCCAATAACCCCAGATACGACTGACGTGCCATTCGCCCCACCCGCTGCTCACGCTGTCCGTCCGGATATAGAATCACATCGGCCGGAACCCCTGTGATACCAAATTCAGCAGCGATCGCGCGATCCAGATCCCGATTGATCATCACCGCCGCAACGTTGGTGCGCAGAGACTGTTGCACCTCCGCATCAGCAAACACCTCACGGTCCATAATCGTGCAGTGAATGCAATTCTGCCCTGTAAAATGAACCAGAATGGGCACGCCCGTTTCGGCAGCAAGAGCCCGAGCGTCCGCCAGCGTTGGCTGCCAGACAGGCTGCTGCGCCAGACAGTCGACCGCCTGAATCAGCACTGCACAGGCTGCTAAGACAGTCCAGCATCGCATCTCATTCCCCCCGAAAACACCAGCTTGCCACACTCAGGAACAAAATTTCCCTCTCTGAAAATACGCTGCTGAGCCTCCAACGGAGTCCGGGAAAGCGAAATTTCCCCAGCATCCCGGGGAAAGCCTTCCCCAAACCTTGCACATTTTGCCAATCTGAACCATTTTTCGGGCCTCCCCTGGCAGAAAACGGTGGCTCCCGAGCTGGCTCAACCTACGCAATAACCGCTCCACACCAGCCAATACCGTCCGACGAAATGACGACACCGGCATGCCTCCCTGCCCGCTCCGGAAATAGCTCCCTGCATGGCTCATACAGCGCGACAGCATCGAGCGGAGACAACCAATCCACCCGACATGCAGGCACACGTCCGAAGGAACCGCTCCACAGACTCCCCTACAGAGGCGGCTAAGCCGGTACATGCGATATTCCGGCGCTTCGACGGGCCCAAAACACCATCCGAAAGTGCCGGAATTCGAATCCTGTCGCTGGTGAATTTCATGTGCCGCGCGGCCCAAAAACTCACGACGACTGCCCACCCGCAACCGCCTGGATTCCACGTAAAACGACTCACCTGCAATTCCAGGAATCGCAAAGCCACCCGCGGATTTTCCTTGAAGCTGGGCTCAGTGGGCAAACGGACTGACCACGCTGGCTCTGTATCACTTCAGCAGAATCAGCTCCGCCTCACGCTGTCGCCAGTGCCGGGGCATGAGGTTCATTTCGGCGAAGCAGCGCCATAACTGCTTCCACCAGCATCGCAACTGCCAGCACCAGCAGCAGTACAGCAATCCAGATCACGGGATCACCAGTCTGCTCCCTTCTGGCCAGAATCATGGTGATCAATGCCCATGAGCTCATGACGTACATCAGCAGCGCCCCCAGCCCCGTCACCAGAAATGTCCACATGGCACGTCGTGTTCGCCAGAGCCACACGGTGACGGCAATCAGCGTCAACGCTGCCAGCAGCTGATTGCTGGCGCCGAACAGTCCCCAGAATTCCTGCCACAGCGGTTTTCCGGATGACGACTGGCGAGTCACAAAGAACACAGGAGCCCCGGCGGTCAGCAGCGTGCATACCCAGCGTCCCGCATTGCTCTGCCACCCCATCAATTCCTGAAGAATCATGCGTCCCAGTCGAGTACAGACATCAAGCGTGTCGTAAACAAAGGTGTTGAAGGCCATCAGGGCAAAGGCAAGCCCCACACTGCGCGGGATCCCCACAAACTCCAGAAACGTGCTGATCCCATTGGCATAAATGAAGTTCGGGCTGGCCTTTGTCAGTTCGGAATTCAGAGGCAACAACATGACACAGCACAGCGAGACGATTGCCACCATGGCTTCAAGCAACATCGCGCCGTAACCAATCGTGCGTGCATCCCGCTCCGTACGCAATTGCTTGGATGTGGTACCGGAGGCAATCAACGCATGGAAACCGGAACAAGCTCCACAGGCGATCGTAATGAACAGAAACGGAAACATCGGACCGACCTTGGCATCCACCCAGCCACGAAACATCGGCTGCTGAATCGATTGCCCGCCGAGGAATCCTCCGAGAATCAGTCCCAGCGCCCCGGCTCCCAGCGCCCCGTAAAGAAACAGGCCACCCAGTTGCCCCCTCGGTTGCAGCAGCAACCACATCGGAGTCACAGACGCGATCGCGCAATACACAAGGAGAAACACGTCCCAGCCACGAACAGCCAGTACCGCGGCTTCCTTCGGTGTCAGAGAAGGATCCCAGGCGCGGACCAGTTCGTCCACATTCAATGGAATCATCGGCCCCACGAGAATCGCCAGAATGACCAGCGGACTGAAGACCAGCGTGGCCGTCCACATCGACATCCGCCCGCTCCGCACCAGCAATCCCATCACCAGCGGCAACATCAGATACAACAGTGATGACGTTGCGACGCCACCCGACTGAACCAGCATGGTCGCCTCGGAATCTGCCCTCGCTTCCGAGACGGACGAGTAGGTTCGCCCGGACTGCAGATCCAGAGCCCCCACGAACATGTTCGCCGTAATGTCGGTGAACGCGACCACGATATAGACCAGCGCCATCCAGACGAAGACCAGAAACAGGAGATACGCCCGCTGGCTGATATGCACCCGCACCACATCAATAATAGAATTGGCTCGATGCCGAATGGATGCCACCAGTGCAGCGAAATCCTGCACTCCTCCAATAAAGATCGATCCAAACAGAATCCACAGCAGAGCCGGCAGCCAGCCAAAGGCAATCCCCGCCAGAATGGGGCCCACAATCGGACCCGCCGCGGCAATCGCTGAAAAGTGCTGATTCAACAACGGCCCGGCATCGCAGGGCAAATAATCGACATCATCTCGCATGGAGACCGCCGGAGTCGGTACACGATCGTTCAACTCAAACAAACGACTCAATACGCGGCCGTAGGTGAAATAAGCGATTGTCAGCAGGATTCCCGAGATGACAACAATTCCCAGCATTTCCATGAGCACTCTACTCCTGCAAATCAGGCCTCTGACCCGGCAATCTTCTCATTCAACAACTGCAGATCCTGTGCACGCAGTTCCCGATCAAACAGCACCTGGAATCATCCCACCCAGAGGAAACTGTAGGGGCTGAGCGATAAACACCACAAAAGGTCCCTCGCGGCCCCGCGACATCCTGCGCATCCAAAGCCCCGTGAGTCTACTGAAATCCACGAATTCTGCTATCAGAATTCAAATGACAGGATCAACAGGCCGTCAGGAAAAGATCGCCCGTCACCGGCCAAAGATCCTGCCGTTCACCATGATGACTTCAGACCTCCGTGATGGCAGAGACACCTTGCCAGCCAAAATGAACCGCAACAAAACCGAAAACCGCGAATTCACCGCGGAATCCCCAGGGAAAAGGCAACCCCGTATGACGTGCATCTCCAACGAAAACCGATAAACTACGCGCATACGATTGGGCGGACTTCAAACACCGCTGGATCGCCGGTTCCGGTGTCTCCAAACGGCCGTGTGCCCAGGTTCGGTCTCTCCGGAAAACGCTCTGACCAGCCTGGATTCACGTTTCTGAACTCAGGACAGTGACGCACAGGGCGTGTCGACCTGAAACTCTGCTGGTGATGCCCGAGAATCTTCGGCTATCCGGCGGCAGATCACTATTCCGTCGGACCAGAAAAATACAGCTGCAATACTGCACACAGCAGTTTCCGCGGCTTCAAACATCGCTCTTCTGCCAAAGACTGTGAAAATCATGAAGACTGACGAACTGCGTGAAAAATATCTGTCCTTCTTCGAAGCTAAAGGCTGCGTTCGTCGTCCCAGTGACGTGCTGATTCCGAAGGATGACCCGACCGTCCTCTTCACTCCAGCCGGCATGAATCAATTCAAAAACCAGTTTCTGGGCATTGGTCCACTGGAATTCACAAAGGCCACCACCAGCCAGAAGTGTCTCCGCACGGGTGACATCGGCAATGTAGGAGTGACAGCCTACCACCACACGTTCTTTGAAATGCTCGGCAACTTCTCCTTCGGCGACTATTTCAAACGCGAAGCAATTCACTGGGCGTGGGAATTCCTCACCAGTTCGAAGTGGCTGCACCTCGATGCGTCACGCCTGACCGTCACCGTTTACCTGGATGATGACGAAGCGTTCAATATCTGGAATCAGGAGATTGGCCTGCCTGCAGATCGCATCAGCCGTTGCGACGAATCCGAAAACTTCTGGCCCGCATCCGCACCGTCTCAGGGCCCCGACGGTGTCTGCGGTCCCTGCTCCGAAATCTATTACCTCGCTCCCGGCGCCACCAAACCGGTCGAAATCTGGAATCTCGTCTTCACTCAATTCAATCGCATGGGCAATCCGCCCAATAACCTCGATCCACTGCCGAAGAAAAATATCGACACCGGCATGGGACTGGAACGTTGCGCGTCCTGTTTGCAGGGAGTTCTCAGCAATTTCGAAATCGACATCCTCAAGCCCATGTGCATTGCAGCCGCTGACGCTCTGCGACTGAAGTACTCCTACGATGCCGCACACGGCCGCGCCTGCCGACGTATTGCCGACCATGTACGCGCCTGCACGTTTGCCATCCACGAAGGCGCCATCCCGGGACCAGACAAAGCCAATTACATCGTCCGCCTTCTGCTGCGGCGCGCCGCCATGGAAGGTTACCTCCTCGGCCAGAAAACACCATTCCTGCACGGTCTCGTACCCGCAATTGTCGAAGGCATGAAGGTCCCCTACCCCGAGATCGCAGAAACAGTGGAAACTGTTTCCAACGTGATCCGTGCCGAGGAAGAACAGTTTCTGGATGTCGTCGACCGCGGACTGCCTCGCTTCGAGAAACTCGCGTCCCGCGCCAAATCCACAGGAATCATCTCCGGTGAAGATGCCTTCGACCTGCATCAGACCTACGGATTCCTGATCGAACTCACCGAAACACTCGCTTCGCAGAACCAGTTGTCTGTCGATCGCGACGGTTACGAAAAAGCACGACGGCGCCACGAAGCCACCAGCGGCAGCGGTGCCTTCGCGGATTCCGTTATGAGCGCCGGGCCCATTGATTCCCTGAAAAAACAGGGAGGCACACGATTCCTCGGATACGACTCGCTGCAGGCAGACTGTCGCGTCGTCGGGATCATCTCCGGTGGCGAACTTGTGTCCGAATTCAATGCCGCAGGACACGAGGAACCAATCGGGGTTGCCCTCGATCGCACTCCCTTCTACGGAGAATCCGGTGGTCAGGTGGGCGATACCGGGTCACTCACCGCTGAAGGTTTCGAATTCAGCGTCGTCGACACACAGAAAGACGGAGACCTCTGGATTCATGTCGGTCACCTGATCCGCGGTCGATTGTCCGAAGGGCAGAGCGTGACCGCCCACGTCGATGCTGATCGCCGAGCCGGTATTCGCCGCGCTCACTCAGCCACTCACATTCTCCACCACGCGTTGCATTGCACAGTTGGAAAAAACGCGACCCAGCGAGGCTCTCGAGTCCAGCGAGACGAACTGCGGTTTGACTTTGCCCATCACCAGGCACTCACCCAGGACGAACTCTACCAGGTCGAAGATATCATCAATGACTGTATCGCCAGTGGCGTGCAGGTCAGCACCGAATTGCTGCCCATCGAAGAAGCTCGAAAAAAGGGCGCCATGGCACTGTTCGGAGAAAAATACCCCGACGAAGTCCGCGTCGTCACCATGGGTGACTTCAGTGTGGAACTTTGCGGCGGTACGCACCTGTCCAATACTGGTCAGGTCGGTCTCTGCCGCATCGTCTCCGAGGAACCCGTGGCAAAAGGTGTCCGTCGAATCACGGCCATCACCGGACCGGGGGCAATCCAGAGAGGACGTGAAACCGACGAACTGATCGCGCGACTGCAACGACAACTCAAAGCCCCTCAGGCCGCAGAACTCCCGGGACGAATCGAACTTCTGCAGAACGAAATCAAAACCCTCACTCGCCAGGTGGCAGAACTGACGGCCGCTTCCGTTGCCGACGCACTCGGTGGACTTGTGGCCAATGCAGACACCGTCTCCGGCATTCGCATCGTCGCCAAATCACTGCAAAACGTCAGTCGGGAAGCCCTCCGCGACTACGCGGACCAGCTGCGTGAAAAACACAGTCCCATCGCTCTGATCCTCGGAGCGGAAATCGAGGGCAAAGTGGCCTTGATTGCCGCTGTCAGCAAGCCACTGGTCAAGGATCGCAATCTCCATGCAGGTAACGTCGTGAAGGCCGCTGCGGTCGTCGCCGGCGGCGGTGGTGGTGGTCGACCGGATATGGCAGAAGCCGGAGCAAAGCTGATTGAGAAACTGGATGACGCTATTGCTGCCGGAGCTGCCGAAATTCGCCGTCAAATTGGTGGATAATGCACAATAGCGCCGGCAATACGCATGCTGCTCGATGGTTCCAACTCCGGTGAAGCCGGACAGGTAATCTTTAATCCCAAAGGCATCGCTGGTGGCTCCACCGCGATGCCTTTTTTACGCACCTCGGAACACGCTCCTGAATTTCACCTGAACCACCAACACGCCGATGTGTTCTCGAGCACCGGAACTCATGCCCCCATCAAGGTCACGACAATTCAGGAATCCGGACCCGGGGAACGGCCTTTATATTCCTCTGCAGCCATATTGACTCCATTTGCACAAATTGTGGATACTCCGTGGCTTGACCGGGAAAACTTCAGCAGATTACGCCGGTGGGTCATTCCGTGGCCTGGCCGTCCCTCACTGATGACGCTGGTTCCGGAACGCCGCGTGTGATCGGCATCCTGATCCCCGATACGAAGACTTAGCGCGTTGATCGCGCTGTCCAGAGATTCCGCGTGCTCGAAGGAGTGAGCAAATGAACCTGCTGCAGAGAATCGTTCGATCAGACAGCCCCAAGCTGGAACGCCCTTTTCAGGCCATGGTGGGCTATGCCCTGCAACGAACCGGATTTTCCAGCAGACTCCAACTACGCCGCTCGCGGTACACAGTGCCCTTCTTCCCGAAGAGCAACATGGCGTTGACATACTGGGTAAAGCCCGATGTGATTGATCGGGCAGAAGAATTTGCCTGCGATTACCTCAAACCGGGTGCGAACATGGTGGATGTCGGCGCCAACATTGGCTGTGTCAGCGCGGCCTCGTCGCTGGCTGTTGGCGAAACTGGCCGAGTCTGCTCTGTGGAGGCACACCCGCAAACGTTTCTGAACCTTCAGGAAACCATCCGAGTGAATGGGTTCACCAACGTCACGGCGCTCAATGTGGCACTGGGCTCACGTGCGGGCACCGTCTGCTTCACTGATGAAAAGCGCAAGGATGACAACAACCGCGTTTCACTCACGGGAGCCACGGGGATCGAAGTTCCCTGCATTACCCTCACAGAACTGCTGCGTCAGCAACAAATCAACCATGTCGATCTGATGAAACTCGATGTCGAGGGATTTGAGATGGAGGTGCTGCGTGGGGCGATTGATGTGCTCCCAAACATCGACTGCCTCTATGTTGAGATCCTCGATCACACTCTTCGCCGATTTGGGAGTTCAGCGGAGGAATTGAAGACCTTCCTTCGCAGTCATGGATTTCAGTGTTTTCAGTTTCATGGAGATAGCAGCAATGCCGTCTGTTTTTCCCCGCGCGTATCACCGGAACGCTGGAAACACCAACTGACTCCGCTGGTCTGACATCGTGAACCCCAGCGCACAATTCGGGGGGGGTATCGTCCCTTTGACTCCGCTGCGATTTCAACAGTCGCTGTGGCAAAGATCACCAGCAAACAGGCCAGCTGAGTCAGGCACCGGATTCGCGCTGACGACGAAAAATTGCCGAACGCAGAATTCCGAGGCGATTGAACCAGTAGAGCAGCATGACCCACAACGTCAGTAAGCCATAACGCGTGCTTCTGCGGAAATTGATGCTGCTGGCCTCACTGAAATATCTGACGGGCACAGGAATGTCGCCCAGTCGGAAACCAAAGAAGACAGCCTGTGCGAGGAATTGGGTGTCAAACACAAAATCGTTTGAGTTTTCACGCCAGGGCACGGTCTCCAGTACGGAGCGTCGATAAGCCCGGAATCCGCTGTGAAAGTCACCCAGATTCTGACCCAGAACAATGTTTTCAAAGATCGTCAGACAACGATTTGCCACATACTTCCAGGCCGGCATTCCGCCC
Organism: Planctomycetaceae bacterium; assembly: GCA_023258825.1. Classification (GTDB taxonomy): domain Bacteria; phylum Planctomycetota; class Planctomycetia; order Planctomycetales; family Planctomycetaceae; genus SXXK01. The sequence continues at coordinate 9,229 of JALQWE010000030.1, forward strand.
TCCAGCGCCTCTGCCCGCGTGCGAATCCTCGATCCTAAAATGACGTCCACATTGCCAATTCGAATCAACTCTGCGGCGATGGGAATCACCCGGCTGTCGTACTGATAATCCGGATGGATCATGACCACAATATCAGCCCCTCGTTTCAGGGCTTCCGTGTAACAGGTCTTCTGATTTCCGCCGTAGCCGGTATTCCGCTCGTGCCGAATCACCGTCAGCCCCAGTGACTGAGCCAGTTCCACGGTGCGATCACTGCTGCAATCATCCACCAGAATAATCTCGTCAACCGTTCCCGGCGGAATATCCCGCAGAGTCCGTTCGAGCGTCGTGGCAGCGTTATACGCGGGCATCACTGCGACAATTCGCGGCTTCGCCGACATCGGCTGAGAACCTGAGAGAGTTTGCGACATCTGATTCTCGTAGCGAGGATCCGAAAAGGGCCCGTTATCCGGGGTCAGGACTGGCCCCGTAGCGGCAATTCAGGAACAAGCCATGGAAATCGCGACGGCTTGCTTTGCCTTCTATTCCACAGGGGAATGTTCCCTGCCCACCACTCGCCCGCAGACTTTCGCCGTGAACGAGCACGAGGCTCTGCTGGATTATCGGCAGGCTCAGAAATCTGAGCCCCGCATTTTTCGCAGTCCACGCACCAGTCTGTGAATTTCCTCAACTGAATTGTAGTGCAAAGCACCTGCCCGAATCGTACCACCAGGCTCCAGCCCCGCGGTCTCAGTGAACGGCAGGGCGTAATGATTGCCATTCCAGACGTATACCCCCTCCTCGGCAAGGAATTCAGCCGCCTGTCGCGGAGTGCAATCCGCAAAGGTCCATGAAAATGTCGGGACCCGTTCATCAAGACGGTCCGGAGCCTGGATTCCATGGATCCGAATTCCCGGAACAGTCTGCAAGCCAGTCAACATGACCTCCGTCAGTGACCGCTCATAGCCCCGCAATGCTGCAAACACGAAATCAAGTTTTTCAGATCGAGTCGCCTCAGTGGTTCCCGCTCCCCCAGGCAACAGCGCCGACAGGGATGCGAGGTACTCAACGGCTGCGGCCGTACCGGCAATGGCCTCGTGAGACTGAGTTCCTGTCATCCAGAGACCCGGGAGAACTTCCGGCGACGGCCGAAGTTTATAGGGCCGAATACTCTCCAGTAACTCCCGTCGCCCCCAGAGAATTCCCTCGTGGGGCCCGAAGAACTTGTAAGCAGAACAGGCAAGAAAATCACACTGCAGTTCATTCACCTGAATGCGCCCGTGGGGAGCGTAATGCACCGCATCCACGAACGTCAGAGCCCCCGCATCATGTGCCATGCGTACCATCTTCTGCACTGGATTGATCGTTCCTGTTGCATTCGACGCCATCCCCAAAGCCACCAGTCGGGTCTTATCTGACAGCTTACGGGCGTAGTCCTCGCAATCCAGAGTCCAATCGTCGGGATGCAGATCCACTTGATGCACCACGACCCCGGCATCGCGCGCAGCAAGGACCCATGGAGTGACATTGGCATCATGATCCAGGCGAGTGACGATGATTTCGTCCCCCGGTTTCCATGTTCGTCCGAGGGCTCGGCTAAGTTGCAGCGTGAGGCTTGTCATGTTCGGACCAAAAATCACACAGTCCGGATCGTCTGCTCCCAGAAAGTCCGCCACGCATTCATGCGCCTCGGTCAGGAGACGATCTGACTCGCGAGCCGTCGCGAACGCTGCACCGCGATTGCAGTTGGTTCTCCTCAGATACTGAGAGACCGCATCCACCACACACTCAGGCACCTGACTTCCCGCCGGTCCATCAAAAATCGCCACAGGAACGCCATTCTGAACCCGCGTAAGCCCTGAAAACTGCCTGCGAATCGCCTCCAGCGGCCACACGGAACCTGCACTGCTCATATCTGACACCATCAATCAAAATCCACAAACTCGCCAACGACACAGCACTCTCCGCCCCCTAGCATACCACACCCACAAAACCCCTCCAACCCGCAACACCCCCCGGAAATTCCCTTCAGGGACACACCAAGATTTCCTTCAGGGACACACCATAAATCCATCAGCACACGATTGGGGGACACACCATGTCGCAGACGCCAACCGCGTTTTTCAGCTGCAAAAACCAATTTGGGGACACAGCAGTGGAGGTAGCAGAAACAAGATCATGACCGTCCCCCCAGCACTGGTCCAAGTGGCTCACAGCAGCCATTCTTCGAATCGGCCACGTTCCTCGGGGACACAGCCACCGCTTGAAAAAGCCTCGGTGGGACACAGCACCAGTTCAGTTACAAACGCTCGGGGCACACACCACGCTTACGCGGTGAGCAGCGTTTTAGGGCTGTAAAAATCAACCCAGGGACACAGCACGCCGAAGTGGAATACCGCCGCTACGCGGCCCTAAGACAAGTGTTCCCCCTCCATCTAAACGGGGGATTTGGCAGGTTTCTTGACCGCCTCAGGCGACGGGCACCAGACTGTCGCCGCCTCGGGTCGTTGTACCGCCATTGAACAGGAGTCTTTCTCAATTTTTCGTCCTGTTGCCAATTCGCCACAAATGATTGTCACATGTTGAAAATCGTTACAACTCAAACAGCCTTAAACAGAACAATGTTTAATCTCAGCTATTGCTTGAAATAACAACTACACTAGGGGACTATTGCTTTTGTTACCAACAAACCCTTAAACAACATGTACTGAGGATTCGCTCGATGCCTCGATTAGCTCGTGCCGACATTTTTGCTTCCGCCGATATCGCGATTGTGCACGTGATTTGTCGCACTGTTCGGCGTTGCTTTCTGTTGGGATACGACAAAATCAGCAGGAAAAACAACGATCATCGCAAACTCTGGGTAGAGCAGCAGTTGGCTGATCAGGCCCGATACTTCGCGATCGACATCTGCTCCTTCGCAATCCTCGACAACCATATTCACCAGCAATTGCGAGCCCGTCCGGATGTCGTACAACAATTGGATGATGTGGAGGTTGCCCGTCGCTGGCTGATGCTGTGTCCGGCTCGACGTGGAAAAAATCGCCAGCCACTGGAACCAACAGAATTCGAAATGAGTCGCGTGGTCAATGACAAAAAACGCGTAGAGGAACTCAGACGTCGACTCAGTGATATTTCATGGTGGATGCGACTGCTGTGCCAGCACATCGCCCAGCGTGCCAACCGGGAGGATGAAGAAGTCGGAAAATTCTGGCAAGCTCGCTACAAGGCTGTCAAAAATCTGGATGATACTGCGATTCTGGCATGCGCAGCCTACATCGATCTCAATCCGATCCGCGCGGGTGTTGCAGACAATATCGACAACTCGGTGTTCACTTCAGCCAATCGAAGAGCGAAAGGACAGAAGATTCGGAAACAGAGCACTTCGGCCGACAAGATATCCAGCGTCGAACCGACGAATGATGCCACGGACCCGACTTCTCCTGATTCCACAGTTCTGAACTGCGAAAATCTGGCACCCGTCAACCTGTGCGAGAACTCGGCGACGCCGGGCTCGCAGAGGCATACGCGGGGAACTCGCTGCAGCGACAAAGGTTTTCTACCGATTACGCTCAGTGAATATCTGGAATTGCTGGATTGGTCGGCTCAACAACAGCGTGGAAAAAAGTCAGTACCCGCTCCAGACACCGTTAACCGCGTGCTTGCTGAACTGAGAATCAGCGCGGAAGCATGGTGTGAAGTGATCCGGGATTTCGGTCGCCTGTTCAGTTCTGTCGCTGGCAAGCCTCATGTGATCGACGCCTATCGATCGCCAACCAAATCACAGAGCTTTCGCCCACGCCCGCGAGTGCGTGAATTGCTGACAAACAGTTGAGGCTGGCGACTTTGTTCGCCGTCTCCTGATGCCGGAGGCCCCCCACTCTGAGGCTTCTGCCCACTCGGTGGCTCGGTGGCGTCGCGCCTATTCCTGGTTTGCGTCCGGTCTACTGATGGATCATTGCCGATAACCGTGGGAACCTCGCTCCGAACGACAGTGATTTGCAGCTACTGGTTGGGACCTCGTCACTGGATGTGCCTCGGCAACTACTTCAGGCCAGCGAAGGCAACGGGGTGGCCATCGCGTGAGGTGCCCGTGGAACAACCAGGCCCCTGTACACTCACGTCGCACTTCCCTTCAATGAGCACCATAGCTCGCTGACGAGTATTAATGGCGAGACGACTTTTGATCAGCGATCAGGAAATTCGTCAAAAATCAACGTAGTCAAAATGTGCTGTGTCCCCAAACAGCTGCTGTGTCCCTCGGGGGGTAAGTTTTGAAATACGACGCGTGAGTGTTTTTCGATGACTTGCGAATCTCTGAGGTGCTGTGTCCCCGTATCAAAGCTGCTGTGTCCCCTGGGTGAAACTGGCGGGGGTGGTCGGCTGACAAATGCGATTGTGTGGATGTGCCGGTATTGAGGCTTTGGTGAGAACTGGCCGTTATGGAGGCTGTGAGACGTTTATCCTGAGGGCCTTTTTTCAGGAAGTCGGGACTTGTGAAGCAGTGTGTGGAACGGGAGAATCCAAAGTCAGAAGACTTTCCGCCGAGATGTCGTCGAGGTGACCACATGCAAAATCGCTCTTTTCATCACACTTCAGCCGTCCGTTCACGGTGTTCGGTTCTTTATCGGATGGCCGTTATTCGCGGGCGATTGCTGCTGTGTCTGTGTTTGCTGCTGGGAACAACCGGGAAACTTTCCGCGGATGACGGGGTACAGTTTTTTGAGCAGGAGATTCGACCGCTGCTGATCGAGCAGTGCATATCCTGCCATGGCGAGCAGGAGCAATCCGGCGGTTTGCGTCTCGATTCGAGAGCAGCAATTCTGAAAGGTGGTGACAGCGGACCGGCGGCAATTCCAGGCAAGGTGGATGTCAGTCGGATTTCCGAGGCGATCCGGTACGACGGCAAGCTGCAGATGCCTCCTGAAAAGCCATTGACGGCGGCTCAGCAGGCGGCGTTGAACCACTGGATTGCAGAAGGAATGCCGTGGCCGGAACAGTCGAGTCCGCTGAAACCCGTTCGTGTCGATGCGGCGAAAACACACTGGGCATTTCAGCCAGTGTCTGATCCGCAGGTACCTTCGGTGGAATCGGAGCGCATCGTCACAGCCGTGGATTCTTTTCTTCAGCAGAAGCTTCAGCAGGCGGGCTTGTCGATGTCGCCCGAGGCGGATCGCCGCACGCTGATTCGTCGTCTCTGTTATACCCTGACCGGGCTACCACCGTCTCCTGAGTCTGTGGAGCAGTTTGTCGCCAGCAGCGACCCTCAGGTTTACGAAAAACTGGTGGATAAGTTTCTGGAGTCAAAGGCCTACGGGGAGCACTGGGCCCGTCATTGGCTCGATATCGCTCGCTATTCAGACACAAAGGGATATGTCTATGCTCGGGAAGAGCGTTTCTGGGTTCATGCCTGGAACTATCGCGACTGGGTTGTTCGGGCACTAAACAGCGACATGCCGTACGATCGGTTTCTGCTGTTGCAGATTGCCGCGGATCAGGTCGCAGACAGGTCTGCTGAGGACCTTGCAGCGATGGGATTTCTGACCCTGGGCCGTCGTTTTCTGGGGGTTCGTCGCGACATCATCGATGACCAGATCGATGTGCTGTGCCGGGGAACGATGTCTCTGACAGTTGGCTGTGCACGGTGTCATGACCACAAATACGACCCTATTCCTACGGCAGATTACTACTCACTGTATGGTGTTTTTGATAGTTCGCGAGAAGCCCTGGTGCAGCTGCCGGGAGGCAGTAGCGACGAAGCCTTTGATAAGACGTTCGAGGAAAAGTCATCCGCGATGGATGCCGTGCTGCAACGGCACAGGCAGTCCACAGCGGCCAGAGTTCGTGAAAGAACCTGTGATTACCTGCGGGCCCAACTGGACCTGGGCCGTTACCCGGAAGAGGGATTTGATCAGATTATTGCATCGAGCGATCTTCTGCCGTCGTTTGTGCGTCGCTGGCGAGATTATCTGCGGGATGCCGAGCGAACAGGAGATCCGGTTTTTCGTGCATGGCATTCGTTTCGGACAATACCACCAGGTGAGTTTTCGCAGCATGCCGAAGCGGTAACGAAGCAATTGCAGGCGCTTCCTGCGGAACAAATCAATCCTCTGATATCCGCAGCCTTCAGTACGGTGCCGGCATCGTTTGATGTCGTGATTGAGAGGTACGCAGAAGCCTTTCGCACCGTGGATGTCGCGTGGCAATCACTTTTGTCCAACGCATCGGCTGAGGGGCGACCATTGCCTGTGTCGCTGGTGGACAATGCCGCAGAACAGTTACGTAATGTGCTGTATGCACCGGGTGGACCGTGTTACGTGCCTGATGAACCTGTGGTCAGTACAGAATACGATTTTGATTCCGGTACCTGCAACGAACTCTGGAAACAGCAGGTTGAGCTGGATCGTTTGATCCTGAACGCACCTTCGCAGCCGCGATTTGCGGTTATTCTTCGGGATCGGGTGACACCTGTGACGCCGCGTGTTTTTCGGCGGGGGAATCCAGCCAACAAGGGAGAAGATGTCCCGCGACAGTTTCTATCGTTGCTGAGTGGCGCAGACCGTCAGCCATTTCAACAAGGCAGCGGGCGACTGGAGTTGGCAAAGGCAATTATTGATCCCCATAATCCGCTCACTGCACGAGTGCTTGTTAATCGAGTGTGGGCGCACCACTTCGGAACAGGCCTTGTATCAACACCGGGAGACTTTGGGCTGAGAGCGGATCCTCCATCGCACCCTGAGTTGCTGGACTGGTTGACAGTCCGATTTATGGAGAGCGGTTGGAGTATCAAGGCATTACATCGACTCATTCTGCTGTCGGCTGCGTTCCGTCAGTCATCGACCGGACCCCTGGACGATCAATTGCTGCAGGAGGCTCAGGTCAGAGATCCGGCGAACAGGATGCTCTGGCGGATGAATACCCATCGGCTGACATTTGAGGAAATGCGGGACTCGATGCTGTTTGCTTCAGGGCAGCTGGATCTGGCGATGGGCGGCAAGCCTGCTGAGCTCTTTCGATCGCCCTACCCGGTACGTCGGACGCTATACGGTTTAGTGGACCGCCAGTTTCTGCCAGGCGCATTGCGAATTTTTGATTTTGCGAATCCGGATCTGCACATCCCGCAGCGAAGCGAGACGACAGTCCCCCAGCAATCGTTGTTTCTGATGAATCACCCGATTGTTCTGGAACAGGTTCATCAGCTGGCGGCTCGGGTTTCAAGCGAGGGCAGCGCAGAGCAACAGGTGCGGGCAATTTTTCGAAGTACATTGCAGCGAGAGCCATTGGAATCGCAGCTGACTGGCGCTATGGAATTACTGG
>JALQWE010000311.1 GCA_023258825.1 Planctomycetaceae bacterium
GGAAAGTCGTGTCAGCACGGCAGCAGCCATGTTCCGACTCCGATGGGGCCCCGAGACGGGAATCCATCAATCTGCTCAACGTCCGGATTCATGGTTCCGCTGGCTCAGGCGATGCCAGTCACCATCCGGTCCGGTGGCGGTTGGCAACGTGGCAGATCATGTGCAGTTCATCATGCAAACTGATCACCGAGGGCGGTATTGGTCTGCAGACATTCAGTGACTCAACCCAGTGGAAGGAAGTGTCGTGGCAACTCTTGCAGAAACATCCAAAGCCCAGAAGGAACTTCTGGATCAACATACACGCGAAATGGTGAAGTGGCATTTCAGCGACGACACCGGCTGCCAGTTCTGGCTGGAAAAGAAGCGCGAATTCAATTTTGATCCACTGACGGAAGTGAATTGCTTCGAAGACCTGAAAAAGTTCCCGCTCTTCGAAGACGAGTGGCTTCGTGGCGGCCCGATGCGTCGCTGGGTGCCTCAGCCGCTGCAGAACAAGCCGATTTACGTCTTTGAAACCGGTGGCACCACCGGCATTCCCAAGTCCCGCGTTGTGGTCGAGGACCACTGGATTGATTACGAACTGTTCAGTGCAACGCTGCCGGACGAATCCTTTCCCCGCGGCGCTAACTGGCTGATGCTGGGCCCCTCTGGTCCTCGTCGCCTGCGACTGGCGATTGAGCACCTGGCCCAGTTCCGTGACGGGATCTGTTTCTGCGTTGACCTCGATCCACGCTGGGTGGTCAAGCTGCTGAAGAAGGGCAAAGTCGAAGAGGCCAAAGAATACAGTGCGCACTGCATTGATCAGGCGTTGACGATTCTGTCAGCGAACAACGACATCCAGTGCATGTTCACCACTCCGAAACTGCTCGAAGCACTGGCACTGCGACTGATGGATCAGGGCAGCAGCATTGAAGAAGCCGGAATCAAGGGCATCTTCTGTGGGGGAACGGAGTTCACTGCACAGTGGTACCGCTTTGCTCGTGAAGAACTGCTGGGCCCGAATGTCTACATCACGCCGACCTACGGTAACACCCTGATGGGACTGGCCTGTGGCAAGCCCTTCGACCCGGCCGACAATTTCAAGATCACGTACTACGCTCCTCAGCCACGTGCTGTCATCGAGGTCGTCGATTTTGATGATCACATGAAGGTCGTGGACTACGGCGCCACCGGGCGTGTGAAGCTCTACACAATGACAAAAGAACTGTTCGTTCCGGGCTTCCTGGAACGCGACGAAGGCGAGCGTGAACTGCCGCACGAGAAGTATCCATGGGACGGTGTCAGCGCCGTTCGACCGTATCACGTCTTTGCAAAGACCACCACGGTTGGCGTGTACTGATACGGCAAAATCGCATTTCCGGGCTCAGGCCGCGCATCACTGTGGCGGCCTGAGCCTCGATTGCTACCGCTTTGAATCTGCTTTGTTCGGTATCGCACCGAATCTCCACATCTATCAACTCCTTCCCTGAAATTCACTGCCATGCTCGAAATTCCTGTTGTACGCTGGGGCAAGCCCTACGAATCACTCGAAAAGGCCGACGTCGTTCACTTTGAAACAGGCGAAGTGATGGCCCGCATGCATCAGGCCAATGCCGGCCTGGTGCAGATGGATTCCCGGAAGTCTGCGAAAGCACGCGAAGTGCTGCGGCAGTTTTCCTGCGCCGACCTGATCGAAAAATGCAAGCGGGCAGCGGATCTGTATCTGACCGCCGAACTTCCGCTGGGCAATGGCACTCAGACACCGGAACAGTTCTGTTCCATTCAGTCGGCGACCACAGGTTTGCCACTGAACATGTGCCGCGCGAACATGAACAAGAACGCGTTCGTGCTGAAGCACATGGGGGACATGCTGGACGCACTGACCCGCGGCCTGCCGCTGGACATTCTGACCCGCGGATACGGCATGGAATCGCGCAACGTGATGGTGAGCTACCAGGCCACCACATCCGTGCTGGGACTCGTGCTTCCCTCCAATTCGCCTGGCGTTCACACGCTCTGGCTGCCTGCCATTCCGCTGCAGATCGGGCTTGTTCTGAAGCCGGGTTCTTCCGAGCCGTGGACTCCCTACCGCATGTACGAAGCCTTCGCTGCCGCAGGTGTGCCTCGCGAAGCCTTCTGCCTGTACCCGGGACCGCACGACGTCGGCAACAAGGTGCTTGAGACGTGTAATCGCGCCATGATTTTCGGTGGTCAGGCGACCGTCGAAAAGTACCACGGCAATCCGCGAGTTCAGGCGCACGGCCCGGGCTTTAGTAAGATTCTGCTGGGCGACGATCTTGTGGATCGCTGGGAAGACTATCTCGATGTGATGGTGAAGAGCGTCGTCATGAACGGCGGTCGTGGCTGCATCAACTGCTCCGGCATCTGGGCATCGCGGCACACGGAAGAAATTGCGGACGCGATTGCGAAGCGAATCGGCCCGATTGTGCCGCTGCCAACCACCGATCCCAACGCAGCCATCGCAGCCTTCACACCGGCCGGGGTGGCGGAAGCAACCAACAACCAGATCGAGGCCGGCTTGAATCCGCCGGTGGTCACCGATGTCGCGGCGAAATACCGTGGCGGCGATCGACTGGTGCGACAGGAACGCTGCGATTACCTGCGGCCAACTGTCCTGCATGTTTCCGATTGCGACAACCCGATGGCGAACACCGAATACATGTTCCCCTTCGTGTCCGTTGTTCGGTGTCCCCAGGACAAAATGCTTTCCAAAATCGGTTCCACCCTGATTGGAACGGCCATCACAGAAAACGAAAAGTGGATCACCGAACTGGTGGATGCTCGCAACATCGACCGGCTGAACGTCGGACCAATCCCCACCTGTGCACTGAACTGGCTGCAGCCTCACGAGGGGAACATCATCGACTTCCTGTTCCGTAACCGAGCATTCCAGAACAGCCTGCCTCCGGCTCACTGATTGCATTCGTCTGCAACCGTTGGCAAATTCTTCACAGCACCAGCAATGTGCGTCACTGCATGTTGCTGGTGTTTTTTTACAGCGGTTTCAGACACCAAACTGGTGACCGTGTTTCAGGCATTCCACCAGTTCCTCAGCGACAGTTGTGATCGCTGGCATCGAACTGTCCGGAGTGAGGCGTCGGCTGATTCGTCTTGCCAGCGGACCGGACTCCAGAATGTTCTCCAGTGCCCTTTGCGTGTCGCTGTCCAGTTCCGGCTGCGTCGCTTCGTAGAGGTGCCGCCAGAGCTCCTGCAGGCTGCAGCACGAACCGGGATAGCCGAACAATCGCAGCAGTTCAGCATTCTTCAGTTCCGCGCGTTCTGCGGAATCAATCGCCTGCAGCAGCAACTCAAACAATGGTTCCACAGCCACGGCCTGCTGCGACTGCAAAGTGCCCCAGCGTTCCTGCACCAACGCCTTCAGTACGGACACCACAAGGCTGAGCACACCGAGGTCAGCGGCCGGGCATTCCTGAATGTCAATCACCCGAATTTCAATGGAACCGCGTCCGAAACGGGCAATCGCCCCGCGTGCATTCAGAAACTCATCCTGCAACACGCCCTCCGGATCCAGCGGCGCAATCGCCCGAAACATGGGTTCAAAAATCTGCGTCCGATATTCGGCTTCTGAAAATGCCGGCTCGGGAATCACCCGACCAGCAATCAGCGGGATCTTTGCCGAATTGCTGCGATACACGTGCAACCGCTGATCCATCCGACCCGTCAGGCGACCTTCCGCCAGAGGTGAGGCAGCGGCCAGTGCCGGAAGCAGTGGCAGGATCAGTCGAATGGCAGCGTGCAGTCGCCCGAATTCCTGATCATTTGCAAAAGGCAGATTCAGATGCACGCTCTGCAGATTGGCCCAGCCGTGGCCGCGACAATCAAAAATCCGATTGAATGCCTCATACACCGCGCTGTAGTCATGTGGCCAGAGACGCATTTCGCGAAACGGATTCATCCATGGGTGCATGGCTGACGGCAGCAACTGACCGCCCAGCCCCGCCAGTTGCTGGTTGATTCTGCGCACTTCCCCCTGAAATGCTGCTGCCAGTCCGTGCAGCGAATCCACCGGCTCGGTCGTCTTCAGCTCAACCACATGCAGCACCAGTTCGTTGGACCAGGACAGCCGACCTCGTTCCACATCAGACTGAATCTGACCGCATTCTGCCTGAATCAGACGATCACAGATCGGCAGCACGTCCAGCGTCTTCTGTGACACGATCATGTATTCCAGTTCCACGCCGTAGCCTTCAAAGAGGCCCAGCCTGCGACGATCTGTCTCTGACACCGTAAGTCTCCGGAGAATGCTGATTACTTCACAGATTGAACATGAGCCCGAGTTTCGCCACCGGGCTCAGTCATCCAGTCGTGCACGTTTCTGTTCCATGCGTCGAACAAACACATCCATGATCCGGTTGTAAAGATCCTCTTTCAGGATGGAATCTTCACTGTCCGCATCGATGTTGGGATTGTCGTTGACTTCGATGATGTAGAAGTTCCCGTTGGATTCCTTCACATCAACACCATACAGCCCGTCACCAATCAGATTGGCCGCCTTCAGTGCCAGTTTGACAGCCTTTCGCGGTGCCAGTTCCACAGGCAGTGTTTCCGTTCGCCCATAACGTCCACGGCCCTGACATTCCTGACGCACAATCTGCCAGTGACCGGGCGCCATAAAGTAACGACAGGCAAACAGCGGTTTGCGGTCAATGATGCCGATCCGCCAGTCAAACGTGGTGGGCAGATATTCCTGAGCAATCAGCAGTTCTGAATCTCCGAGGAAGTCTTTTGTCTTTTCCTCCAGCTCTGCAGCGGAGTTAATCTTCACCACTCCGCGGCTGAAGGCGCTGTCCGGCTGCTTCAGAACGAAGGGATATCCCAGTTCCTGAACCACCTTGTCGATGTTCTCGTGATGCACAACGAGGGATCGGGGAACGTCCACCTTGTGTCGCGCCAGGATTTCTGCAAGGTAGACTTTGTTGGTGCATCGCAGAATCGACAACGGATCGTCGATCACCACCATGCCCTCCTTCGCCGCACGTCGGGCAAAGCGATAGGTATGGTGATTCACATAAGTCGTTTCACGAATGAACAACGCATCAAATTCCAGCAGACGACTGTAGTCATCCTTCGTGATCAGTTCGGCGTAGACATCCTGCTCCCGGGCGGCGCGGAGAAAGCGTTTGAGTGCCGTCTCATTGGACGGCGCATTGTTCTTTTCATCCGGATCATACAGGATTGCCAGATCAAAGCGTGTGCGTTTGCGGGAACGGGGCATCGCCGCTC
>JALQWE010000312.1 GCA_023258825.1 Planctomycetaceae bacterium
GTGCTGCCCGGCTGCATCGCATCGCTGACGCTGTTGAAAAACGCCGACATGAGTTCGCTCAGGTGGAATCACTGGACTGCGGAAAAATCTATTCTCAGGCCGAAGCCGATGTGCAGAACTTTATTGATACTTTTCGGTACTTTGCCGATCTGTCGCAGGCGGTGAATTATCGGCAGGTGATTGCCGTTCGCCATCACGAAGCCTGGGTTGCCCGACATCCGTGGGGCCCCTGCGGCTTCATCATTCCGTGGAACTTTCCATTCCTGCTGGCAGGTTGGGGACTCGCTCCGGCACTGGCGGCTGGCAACACGTGCGTCCTGAAGCCTGCCGAAGATACCCCGCTGTCAGCGCTGTATCTGTGCCGCGTGATCGAAGAACTGGATCTGCTTCCCCCCGGTGTCCTGAACGTCGTGACCGGATACGGTGAAACGGCGGGGGCCGCCGTATCGCAGAATCCCCGCTTCCGCCGAATGAGCTTCACCGGGTCTCCCGAAGTTGGACGTATGGTGGCCGAAGCTGCGGGCCGAAATCTGATCCCGGTGAAATGTGAACTTGGCGGAAAAGGCGCGGCTGTCGTGTTCAGCGACGTGGATATTCCGGAAACCGCCCAGAAACTTGTCGATGCCATCACCTTCCACACCGGTCAGGTCTGCTGTGATGCCACTCGCTGGCTGATTCAGCGAGACATCTACGATGACTTTGTGTCGGAATGTGTGGCCCGCATGAAGTCTGTTCAGATTGGCTACCAGTTCGACGAAGGGGCTCAAATGGGCCCGGTGGTCAACGCAAAGCAGCGTGCACGCGTGCTCGGGTATCTGCAGAAAGGTGTTGCTGACGGGGCAGACCTGATTCTTGAAGGTGGTGAAGCTCAGATCGCCGGTAAGCACGGTTTCTATGTGAAGCCAGCTCTGCTGGCCGGTTCGCTGAACAACGTGGCCGCACGCGAAGAAATCTTCGGGCCCGTCGCGTTCCTGGCCCCGTTCGCTTCCGAAGAAGAAGGAATTCGGCTCGCGAATGATACCGATTACGGCCTCGGGAATAGCGTCTGGTCCCGTGACCTGCAGCGATGTGCCCGCGTGGCCGAAGCGTTCCGGTCCGGAAATGGCTGGATCAACGCTCACAACGTCATCGTGCACGGTGTGCCCTACGGCGGCATCGGCAAGAGTGGTATGGGTGGCGGCGTGGTGAGTCCGGACACGCTGAACGATTATCTCCGTCCCATCTCTGTGGTGCGGCCGTTGCAGTAAGTTGAGCGGTGCCCGCCACGGGCGTCCCAAAAGTTTCAGTCTCACTCACCTCCCCGGCCTCCAATGACGCCGGGGAGGTGTTTTTATGGGCTGCTTGCCATTCCGGACACCGGCCGTTTTTCGTCGTCCGATACTCTGCAGTCCGCGGCCTTTGCCAAATGCTTCATGGAACGCATTGTCATGCGAGCGGCTGGTGTCTGAAGCCACGGAACAGGGCCAGTTCGAAGCAGAGAGGTGCAGCGTCCTGAACGGACCGCAACCGCTGATGGCTCTGCCTCTCGTCAATCGGTCGTCCGTCGCGCCGGGGCAAGGTATCGCTTTTGCCTGGCACGGATCTTCTGTCGCACGATCATTCTGAGGTCACGATAGAACACGCTGAGCAGTTGCGACCGCTGGGAGATTCTCGCCTGAGTCGTGGTCATTCGCCGCCAACTTAGTTCGCCTGCCACCAGTGCGATCGCGACAATTCCAGTCACAAGCAAGGCAGCCCAGCGCATGTCCGGATCAAGAGATTCTGCAGTTCGGAGTTCCCGGACCAGCACTGGACCACGTGGAAGCCAGGTGACAAGGCAGGTCGCCACTGTTGAGCAGACAGCCAGCAGCAGTGCGCCGCGCATTGCCCTGTTTAAACGCTTCAGAAGTCGCCTGAGTAACTGCCGTCGATGCTCCGATAGACGTTTCAGCAGCATTTGAAGCGATCGATCAGGCACTGGATCCGGCTCAGCGGCGCTTGGCGGGCCAGACGGTGATCCCGGTGCAAGAATTCGAAACAATGACGCCTGTGATAATTCCTGCAGAGTGTGCCTCTGCCTGCCAATGAACATCACAACCGCCAGGATGAAAAAGGTGTACGTGAGCGAATCGGCTGGTTGCATTGCGCTGCTGAATCGTCCCTCGGTCAGTACCAGATCTGCCTGCACCAGACACAGGATCAGCAGGCCACCCAGGTGCCGGAGTGAAAGTATGACGACGGCCAGCATGACCAGCAAAACGGACCACTGAACGTCCGGAGAAAACAGGTTCAGTACAACCGAAGCAGACAGTGTCATGCAAAGCAGCTGCACCGCTATGCCGCGTAGCAGTGACCACGCCGGACCAGGCGTTTCCTCATGGAAATCCAGCTCATGAGGCACTCCGGCGGGTTCTGACTCATCCTCGGACCACGTCGTCATCGTGAGCCTCCTCGTTGCGCAGAAGTTCGCCCGGTTCGAGCAAGGTCCAGTTCAGCGAGAATCATTCGGATCGCCTGCTGCTCGCCCGAGAACGTGACACTGACCCCCACCTGTCGAAGAACACTCTGCAATTGTTCTGCCAGTTCTCGACAACGCATCTGCTCGGCGACCAGCAGCAGATCCTCAGGAGCATCGCTGGCGATTTCCACAGACGAACGCGAAGGACGGCGAAATGCCGGAGTGGGGCATATCACGGCCACTCGATGATGACGCGCTCGCGCCAATCGCAGGGCTGGCATCAGATGGGAGATGCTGTGAGTGTTTTCAAGGAGGTCGGAACAGATGACGAACAATTCGTTGTCTCGTGCATGGGCCACTGCTTTCCTGATTGCGTCGGACAGGAGTTCCAGTCTCGCAACGCCATCGTGGAAGCCACGTCCTCGAATTGAGACAACCGGGGTGAGCCATGCCATCCCCTGCTGACTGAGGAAATGCTGTGTAAATGTGGCAAGTAGCGCGTCATCCTCGATCAACTGCACATGACGCAGTGGCGGCATGGCGTACAGGTGACTGAGAATTCCTGCCAATTGACAGCGTTCGTGAAAATGACGACGACGCCATGGCAGCCATGGAGACCAGAAGGTGGGAACGCGGTTGTATCGGGCATCGAGCAGTTCCGGAAACTGCTCTCGACAAACATTGATAGCGGTTTGCTGGAGCAACGGTGTCAGACGATCAGGAAGTGGAGCCGGATTGACGGAAAAATCCGCCAGATCCTGCAGGATCCGCTGGAACCCACGCTCACCGGATACGGGGGCTCTGCGCTGCATTCCGCGTTCATCAAATGTGGTAAGTCCAACTGGATCACCGCTGGAAAATGCCGAACGGGCCACGCTGGCCGCGACAAAGGTGATCTGGTCAAGGAGTCGTTCGCCGAAACCGCCGATCCTGGTGCTGATCGAGCCGTCGACGAAGAGTTGCAGTCGTATCGGAACCTCGGATTCATACTGACGGGTCATCAACCGATCACGTCGTGCTGAGACTTTCCAGGCGATGGATTTCGGAGGGTCACCCGGCACGTATTCTCGCAGCTCCAGTAATTCACCACCCATTCCAGCTCGTTGCAGGCGGTGGATTCCATGCTGCGGCAGTGCATTGCTGCGTTTGATCAGCGGACTGTGTTCGCCAGCTTCCACCCATGCCGGCAGGACTCGAAATACCTGGGGACAGGGAACAAATCGCTCGGCACGAAAGAGTCCCTGAGAATCCTCAAGCACCACACGGAACCCTGGCAGCCGAATCTGTCCCGCTCCACGAATACGCGCTTCGTAGCGGAAGGCCGTTTTCTGAAACCTGGACAGGATCCTGATCTGGTGTTCGTTATTTACGACGGTTGCGTTTTCAGGGATGCTGTCACGAATTCGCAGAGGGGGACTCATCCGCCCTTTTCGCATCGTCAGACGTACTTCAACGGTGACCAGCCTGCCCGCCTGAAGTGTACCGAAGTCCTCTGATCGGCCGTTAACAATCCGCTCAATCTGCAACTGACTACAATGCTTCCACAAGCGCCAGGAGAACCAGAGCCATTCTGCCATCAGCCAGACGAGGACCGTCAGTGACAACACCGCCAGCCCGGTTTGACCTCGCGCCAGTCCCAGCGCCGTCCCGAGCAGACCTGCTATTGTCATCCAGCGACCGGCGATTGTCATTGGGCTCTGTCCTGAACAACCGGTACCGCACGGATCAACTGCTGGATCGTGGTTTCGATCGTTCGGCCATCCATTTCAGATTCAGGTTTCAGGATCAGACGATGGCTAAGTACGGGACCGCAGACCTGTTGCACGTCGGCGTGAGTCACGTAGGCACGACCATTCAACAGTGCGTGGGCTCGCGCCGCTTTCAGTAGACTGATCGCCGCTCTCGGACTGCCGCCAAGCGCCAGATCGGGATTTCGCCGACTTTGCCGGATGAGATCCACAATGTATTCAAGCAACTCGCGTGACGCATAGACTGTGTCGAGGCTGCTGCGGATTCTGAGAATCTCTTCCGCTGTTGTGACTGCTGCGGGGACTGTCGTCTGGCGACTGTGCAGTTCAAGCATCTCGACCTCCTGCTGCCGTTCCGGGTAGCCAACGTGGATGCGAAACAGGAAGCGATCAAGTTGCGCTTCGGGGAGTCGATAGACACCCTCCTGCTCAATGGGGTTCTGAGTCGCCAGAACCATAAAAGGGTCTGGCAGTGGCAGCGTTCGTCCCTCAATAGTGACTTGGCGTTCCTGCATGGCTTCCAGCAGGGATGACTGAGTCCTTGCGGGGGCACGATTCAGTTCGTCGGCAAGGAGCAACTGGCAAAATACGGGACCGCGTCGCAGTACAAATTCGTTTGTTCCCCGATCGAGAACCTGCGTTCCGGTGACATCTGACGGTAACAAATCCGGCGTGAACTGGATTCGTTCAAAGTGAATCCCAAGTACCGCAGAGAATGTGCGGCACAGCGTCGTCTTCGCCGTTCCCGGAACTCCTTCCAGCAGCACATGGCCGCCGGCAATCAGTGCCATCAGCAATTGATCAGTAACACCGCCGAGCCCGACAACAACCTGCTCGACGGATCTCAGTGTGTTGACGCGGAGCGACTGCACTCGTTGAGCAAACTCATTCGAATCGATCGAGGTCACGGTAGATTCTTTGACAAAGGTTTCAGAAACGCGGTGGCAGTTATCCCACGGGCTGCAGCAACCGACGGGGCACTGATGTCGGATCGCTCGTTGCCCTGGCCCGCGCGTGTCCGTATGCCCCCGTCGGTTGTCAGAGCATATCGTGGGATG
>JALQWE010000313.1 GCA_023258825.1 Planctomycetaceae bacterium
TGGTCGGGAATACGAAGTGCCCTGGCAGTATCTGGCTCGGCTGAATGAGGTGACTCCTGAGAAGTTGCAGGCTGGTCAGCAGTTGAAAGTCGTGCGGGGACCGTTCGGGGCCGTTGTGGATTTGTCGCGGTACACGCTGACGGTTCATGCGCATGGCTGGTACGTGCGGCACTATTCCATCGGGATTGGTCGGGACGAGAAAACGCCGACGGGAAAGTTCCAGGTTCAGGAGAAGTTGGAGAACCCGGTGTGGTATGACCCGGACGGAGGCGTGGTGGAGGCGGACGATCCGCAAAATCCTCTGGGAGAATACTGGCTGGGGTTGGGGAACCACATCGGGATTCATGGAACGATTGATCCGGCATCGATCGGGGCCGCGGCTTCGCGTGGCTGCATTCATCTGGGGGATTCGGACATTCGTGAGGTTTACGAACTGCTGGGAACGGGTTCGGAGGTCACGATTCGTCGTTGAGCCGCAGCGTTCGCAAAAGCGGTGGATGATTGTTCGAAGCAGACCAGTGGAATCAGGCCGGCGAAAGCAGACCGGCGGCGCGCGACTGGTGGAAGCAAACCGGGCGGGGTTGCCGGTCCTGCCACGTCGTCCCCACTCGCGGTGCATCCGCTGAGTGGCGAAGTTTGGCGTGTGGTATCGATCGCTGATGGATTGGCTGGCGGCATGGGTTAGGGGCAAGAGTTTGGCGGTACGGGCGGGCCATGGGATCCCGGATTCTGTAACCTCCGCCCGACAGTTGCAAAACCCCGTGAAACTCGGATACTGGGGCCTGCATTCTCGCCCAGGTTTTTCAACATTTCCCCGCATTTTTGCGGCACTTTTGCCGCGTTTTCAGGTGATTGTCGGGAAGCGGGGGCCGGAAAGTGGTTGTTGGCCGGGATTGGGCGGGTGTGGCTGGCAACGGCTGCGGCCGTCGGGGCTGGTCAAAGCCGTGGTCTGGCAGGGCGGAGTGCTGTATGCGATGGGCTAAGGGCTAAAAGTCAGCGTTGACTTTTGTGTGACTGAACGTGGTTTGTGACGTGGAAGGTGAGTCGTGTCGAATTCTGTACAACCGATTCTGTTGAATGGATCCTGGACCGCCAGCGCGGCGACGGCCACGTTTCAGGCCGTGAATCCTGCCACAGAGCAACCGATGCCTCAGACATTTCCGGTCAGTCCGTGGTCGGAGATTGACGCGGTGATTGGTCATGCAGCTCGGGCATCGGCTGAGATGCGCGGCTGGCCGGGGACTCGGTTTGCCGAGTTTCTGGAAGCCTATGCGGCTGAGATTGAATTGCGGGCGGATCTGTTGGTTGAGACGGCGCATGCGGAAACAGGTTTGCCAAAATCACCGCGGTTGAAAGACGGCGAGTTGCCTCGCACGACCAACCAGATTCGCCAGGCGGCCGCTTCGGCGCGCAGTGAAAGCTGGCGAGTGCCGACGATTGACACGGCCACCAACATTCGATCGATGTTTGGGGCACTGGGGCCGGTGGTGGTGTTTGGTCCGAACAATTTTCCGTACGCGTATAACGGCATCGCGGGTGGGGATTTTGCAGGAGCGATTGCGGCGGGAAATCCTGTGATTGCCAAAGGACATCCCTGTCACCCCGAGACGACTCGGATTTTCGGTGAAGCGGTGGTGGCGGCGGTGCGTGCGACAGGCATGCCATCAGGATTGGTGCAGTTGATTTACCGAACCTCGCATGAGGATGGCTTGCGACTCGTTTCGGATGCTCGGATTGGCGGCGTGGGATACACGGGAGCGCGTCACACGGGGCTGAAGTTGAAAGCTGCAGCGGACGCAGCGGGCAAGCCGATTTATCTGGAGTTATCCAGCATCAATCCGGTGTTCATGCTGCCGGGGGCGTTGCGTGAGCGGTTGGAGAAGATTGCTGACGAATTCACCGGCAGCTGTTTGTTGGGGGCGGGGCAATTCTGCACGAACCCGGGGTTGGTGGTTGTGCCGGCTGGAGAAGTTGGTGACGCGTTTACCAGTCTGGTGGCGGAGAAATTCCGTGCGGCTGCTGTGAGCACCATGCTGGCGGAAGGTGTTCGCAGTAGTTTTCTGAAAGCCGTGGGGACGATTGTGGCTGCCGGTGCCACACTGGTCACGGGTGGCGCAGCGGGAGGCGGCAAGGGGGTTTGTTGTCAGAACACCCTGATGAAGGTTTCTGGCCGACAGTTTCTGACCAATCCACTGGCCTTTCAGACGGAAGCCTTTGGCAACGGGTCGCTGTTCATTCACGCTGAATCCACCGCACAGATGCTGGAAATTGCGGAGCATCTGGAAGGCAACCTGACTGGTTCCATCTACACAGACACTCAGGGCAGCGACGATTCGGACTACACGCAGATCGAGAAGATTCTGCGGACGCGTGTGGGGCGGTTGCTGAACGACAAGATGCCGACGGGAGTGGCTGTTGTGTCCTCGATGAACCATGGTGGACCGTTTCCGGCCACGGGGCATCCCGGCTTCACGGCTGTTGGCGTTCCGGCATCGGTGACGCGGTTCGGGATGTTGCAGTCGTACGATGCAGTTCGCCAGCATCGATTGCCTGCAGTGCTGCAGGATCGCAATCCGGGTGGTGTGTGGCGTCGCATCAACGGCGAATGGACTCAGGCAGACATCGGCTGACGTCGTGCGATCCTGTTGGGCTGGCGGTGAATGTGGAGGTTCAGGGCGCGTGAGGACGTTGGTGTCCGCGCGCCTGACGCTGGTGGGGAACCGTTGGGGAATGAGTGGCGTGGTGGCCTGACTTTCAGAATTGAAGAGCTTCTGTGAACAGCGCGTCAGACGGCAAGCCTGCGGTGGACCAATCTGAGGCAGCGTGGAATCGCTATGCCCTGCTGGTCCATCAGTCGTTGTTCCGCGTGGCGTGGATCTTCAAGACCGAGAGCGTCATCATGCCGGCGTTTCTCGACACGATTTCGGAAAGCGGCCTGATCCGTGGTGCATTGCCGCTGTTGAACCGGACGGGGCAATCGCTGGCTCCTTTGCTGCTGGCATCGCAGCTTTCTGCGGCCCCGCGCAAATCGGTGTGGCTCAGTCGCACAACCTTTCTGATGGGGGCTCCGTTTTTATTTCTGGGAGCCAGCGTCTGGTACGCCCAGGCTCAGTTACCGGCGTGGTTCGCGGCCGTATTTCTGTTGGCCTATGTCATTTTCTTCTGTCTGCACGGCATCAATGAGATGACGGCGAGTACGGTGCTGGGCAAGTTGATTGTGGCGAATCAGCGAGGGCGGTTGCAGGCAACGGCCAGCACGGTGGGGACCCCGGCCGCCGTGACGTTGGCGTTGCTGTTGCTGAGTCGCTGGTTGCAGCAGCCCGGGCAGGCGCCGTTTCAGTCGATTTTTCTGTTTGTGGGCGTGGTGATGATGCTGGCCGGGGTGTCGTCGCGGCTGTTGCGCGAACGTCCGGACCAGACGCCGCAGGTGGGGGCGCGTGCCGGTCGGGCATTGTCGACGACGTGGGTCTTGTTGCGGCAGGACGCCACGCTGCGTCGACTGTGTGTGGTGGCGGTGTTGTTTATTTTTTCGCAGACCATTTTTCCGCATTATCAGGCGATTGGATTGGCGGGGGCGGGAGCTGATCGGGATGTGCTGATGCACTGGGTGATCGCGCAGCACATTGGTGCGGTGTGTTTCAGTCTGGCCTCTGGATTTCTATCCGACCGCTTTGGGACTCGATCAGCACTGCGACTGTTGCTGCCGTGCGCGGCCGTGGCCCCGGTGCTGGCGATTGTGCTGGCGGAACACGCGCCAAGTCACTGGTTCTGGATCACGTTTTTCTGGATTGGGCTGGTCCCTGTGACCTTGCGGATGCAGGTGAACTACGCGATTGAGATTGTGAATCGGGAACGGCATCCGGAATACATCAGCACCCTGAATCTGTGCATGGCGATTCCGTTTCTGTGTTCGCCGTTGATTGGCGGGATTGTCGATGTGTTCGGTTACCGGGTGCCCTTCCTGCTGGTGTCTGTGATTGTCGGGACGGGGGCGGTGCTGACCTGGACGATGCGTGAGCCGCGGCATGGTGGTGACACGAAGTCGGAAAACATCGGGAGCGCTGTTGCGGGGGCATCGAACGCTGGGGCGAATCGGTAGGCACGGGGGCAGGGAGCATCGGGATGACAGAATTCAGTGAGATCAGTGCGGATGCGGTCCTGGCAGATGCGGGGCGATCGCTGGCGGACCGCTACAGAGCCTTGTTGCTTGAGGACTGTCTTCCCTTCTGGTTTCCTCGCAGTGTTGACCTGCAGCACGGGGGTTTTCTGCACTGTCTGGACCGGGATGGGACGATTGTCGACACGGACAAATCGGTTTGGGCGCAGGGGCGGATGTCCTGGATGCTGTTGACTCTGTGGCAGACACCGCAGCTGCAGGGGGATCCACGGCGGGCGGACTGGCTGCAATGGGCCACCTCCGGCCTGGAATTTCTGCAGCGTCATTGTTTTGATCGAAGTCCGGCCGCGGAGGAAGGTCTGGGGACGGCGGCCCGGATGTTCTTTCACGTGACGCAGGACGGGCGACCCATTCGTCGTCGGCGCTACGCTTACAGTGAAGCGTTTGCAGCGATTGCCAACGCGGCGTACTTCGGGGCGACCGGGCAGCCCGGTGCGGATGTGCTGGCCATGGACCTGTTTCGCTTGTTTACGGAGATAAATTTTCAGCCGGGGCGAACGCCGGCGAAGTACACGGAGACTCGGCCGTTGATTGGTTTGGCGCCGCGGATGATCACGATTGTGACAGCGCAGGAGTTGCGGCGGCAACTGGGCGAGCGGCCGGAGTTAACGGCGTGGATTGACCGCAGCATTGGTGAGATTGAGACCCTGTTTTTCAAACCGGAACTGCGGTGTGTCATGGAATGTGTGACTCC
Organism: Planctomycetaceae bacterium; assembly: GCA_023258825.1. Classification (GTDB taxonomy): domain Bacteria; phylum Planctomycetota; class Planctomycetia; order Planctomycetales; family Planctomycetaceae; genus SXXK01. Next base: position 4,872 of record JALQWE010000313.1, read on the forward strand.
GCAGGGCGAGATTTCGGATCATTTTGATGGCCGGATGCTGAACCCCGGCCATGCGATCGAAGGGGCGTGGTTTATTCTGGAGGAGGGCCGATTTCGCGGGGACGAGCGACTGATTCGGCTGGGAAGTGCGATGCTGGAGGGGATGTGGGAGCGTGGCTGGGACGAGGAATTTGGTGGCCTGTTTTACTTCCGGGACGTGTACGGCAAGCCGGTGCAGGAGTACTGGCACGACATGAAATTCTGGTGGCCGCACAACGAGGCCATCATCGCCACGCATCTGGCCTGGCACATCACCGGGGATGCGAAATACGCCACATGGCACCAGCAGGTGCATGACTGGAGTTTTGCGCACTTTCCCGATGCGGCCCACG
>JALQWE010000314.1 GCA_023258825.1 Planctomycetaceae bacterium
AGCCGCACTGGGTCTGCGATCTGGCAGGCAATTGAGCGGACGGTACAGACGCGGAACTCGACCGCCCCGTTGAGAATTCTGGACATCGCATCAGGTGGCGGCGATCAGGTGCTGTGGCTTGCCAGGCAATGCCGTCAGCGGGGAATCTCCTTTCAGATTGATGGTTGTGACATCAGCCCAACGGCGGTGGAAAACGCCACGACGCTGACTCAGCGTTCGGGGATCAGCGGGGTACGCTTTCATCAGTGTGACGCGTTGCACGGGGCACTTCCCGGGGACTCGTGGGATATCGTGATGAACAGCCTGTTTCTGCATCACCTGTCGGAAGCTCAGGCGATTCAGATTCTGCAGCGCATGCGCGAAGTGACTCGGCAGCTGCTGCTGGTGGACGATCTGCGTCGCACGCTGCCTGGTTATCTGCTGGCCTGGCTGGGATGCCGAATTCTCAGTCGCAGTCCGATTGTGCATTTCGATGGCCCGGTTTCTGTCGAGGGCGCGTTTGCGGATCACGAAGTGTGGCAACTGGCCGAGCAGGCCGGTTTATCAGGCTGTCAGCTTCAGCATCACTGGCCGCAGCGTTTTCTGCTAACATGGTCACCAAAGCAGACCGCCGGATGTGCGGATGGCTGATTCTGAGGTGCCAGTGAACTCTGAGACCGCTCCGCGAATGAGACCCCAATCAACGGTTCGTCAGCCGTGCAGAGACGACTACGACTTTGTCGTCATTGGTGCCGGCGTGGCGGGTAGTCTGGCGGCCTGTCTGGCAGCGCGTCAGGGCCTGCGTGTGCTGCTGGTGGAGCGTCAGCGTTTTCCGCGAGCCAAGGTCTGTGGCTGCTGTCTGAACAGTCGTGCGCAGCAACTTTTGCATCAGGCCGGTCTGGCGGGTGGTCTGCAGGCACTGTCGCCCGTACCGACAAGTGCGCTGCGATTGCAGTATCGAGGTCGCAGTCTTTCGCTGCCGATGCCGGGTGGTCTGGTCGTTTCCCGCAGTCGTCTGGATGCATGGCTGGTGACGGAAGCTGTGCAGGCGGGCGCGGAATTTCTGGACGAAACCAGTGCCAGAGTCATGCCCCTGGCGGACTCTGGTCGTGAATCGGGCAGTGGTGCGACCGAAACAGCAAATACCACCGCGTTGCGGCATGTGACGTTGAATTCCGGGACCGCGCCTGCTGCCGCGGCTCACGAGCATGTGGTCTCGGCCCGCGTGGTGCTTGCCTGCGATGGGCTGGCGATGTCGTCCCTCGCGCTGCTTCCGGAGTTTCATTCAGAAGTGTCTGCGGGAGCCCGCATCGGGCTGGGGGCGACGTTTCCCGGAACTCCGCAGGATTCTCAGCAGCAACCCAATGAAATCGTGATGGCCGTCGGCTCGCAGGGCTATTGTGGAATGGTCCTGACCGAAGACCAGCAGTGGAATCTCGCGGCCGCGGTGGATGGTCGCAGTCTGCAGCGTTGTGGATCTCCTCTGAACTGTCTGAAGGATATTTTTCATTCGGCGGGTGTGGTTGCGCCGCAGGGTCTGGACACGGCCGTCGTTCGGGGCACGATACCACTGACCCGCCGCACGTCGCGCTATGCAGGTGCCAGGCTGCTGCTGCTGGGGGATACCACGGGATATGTGGAGCCGTTCACTGGAGAAGGTATGGCCTGGGCCATCACAGCCGCGACAATCGCGGTGCCTCTGGCCATGCGTGGATTGTCACTGGGCTGGTCCCGGGATGCTGAACACGAATACAGCCGCCGGATTCAGCGGTGCGTGATGCGGGAGCAGGGTGTGTGTCGAGCCCTGTCGTCAATCCTGAGTCATCCCCTGTTAATTCGACTGACATTTGCGGGGGCCTCCCTGCTTCCCGCCGTGACTCGGACGCTGATCAGACGCGTCAATCGCTTACCGCGACAACTGGAACCAATCGAATGAGTGCATTTGAGATTCTTGGACTGGGCACAGCGTTGCCGGAACACTCCATTTCACAAACGGGGGCAGCGACATTTGCGGCCACCTGCGTTTCTCCGGAGACGCCGGATGTACGCAACGCGCCGGCTCTGATTCAGGCGCTGTATCGCCGTGCCGGTGTTCAATCCCGTTACAGTGTTCTGCTGGAGTCATCCTCAGATGGTGAAGCTACGGCCGAACGCTTCTATCGATTCGCGGCGTCGGTCGATGATCGGGGGCCGACGACGGCGGATCGCATGCTGCGTTACGAAACCGAAGCCCCGCAACTTGCTGCTCGGGCCGCCGACCGGGCCCTGCAGCAGTCCGGTGTTGCTCCGGGCTCTGTCACGCACCTGATTACGGTGTCGTGCAGTGGCTTCAGTGCGCCGGGCGTGGATCTGTTCCTGATCGAATCTCTCGGGCTGCCTGCGTCAGTGGCACGCACTCACGTGGGATTTATGGGCTGCCATGGCGCGTTGAACGGCCTGCGAGTGGCTCATGCGTTTGCTGCCGCTGACCCTGCGGCTGTGATCCTTGTCTGCGCGGTCGAACTCTGCACGCTGCACCATCAATACGGCTGGGATCCTCAGAAGATTGTGGCCAATTCGTTGTTTGCGGATGGAGCAGCTGCTGTGGTGGGGCGTGCGGAACAACGGCCTTCCGGGCATTCAACGAATGAGGCCGCACCGCTTCCCGGGCGATTGATTGCCAGCGCTTCGCACGTCATCCCGAATACGCGTGAGATGATGACGTGGAACATTCGCAATTCGGGTTTTGAAATGAGTCTTTCGCCGGAAGTGCCTCGAATCATCACCGAATTTCTGCCGAAGGTGCTGAGCGAATTCCTCGGCCGTAACGGACTGAATATTGATCAGATTGCCAGCTGGGGAATTCATCCGGGCGGCCCCCGCATTCTGGCGGCCACAGCGGAGGCAGCGCGACTGACCGAAAGTCAACTGGCTCCGTCACTGCGTATGCTGCAGACATGCGGCAACATGTCGTCGCCCACCGTGCTGTTTATTCTGCAGGAACTCTCACGCAGCGCCGCCACAGGGCCCTGCGTACTCCTTGGGTTCGGGCCGGGGTTGAACGTGGAGATGGCCCTGCTGGGCTGAGCATTCCGGGATCGTCGCCGGTCTCGTCCCAATCGTGGTCGCGCAATCACTGAATCGGAGTCACTCGCCCCAGCAGATCGTCATCTGAGTCTCGGGACCGCACGGAATCGTTCCCGGATGTGAACTCGGCGTCGTCTGCTGCAGAGTCTTCGTCACTGCCGCTGGACCATGAGGTCGCGCGGACACGCAACGGGGACGATTTTCCAGCGAGCGCTTCGTCGCGGCGGCGGCGATTGGCCGCCAGAACGGACTGCGGGCCATCCAGTTGTTCGATGTCGCTTCGCGCTTCGGTCTGCTGACGACGCTTCAGTTCGCGGACGGCCAGCAGGCGATCCTGCAGATCTGTGTTTCCCGGGGAGACTGCCAGGGCGCGTCGGTAGGTGTCCTCGGCGGCGGCAAATTCGCCCCGCGCTTCGTGAAACTCCGCCACCTGAATCAGCTTTTCTGTAGCCGCTGCGCGGCGATGCGGAGCCCGCTGCAGCAGCGCCATGCCCACTGAGCAACCTGTGGTGCTGATCAGCAGAGCAAATGAGATAAGCGGAAACAGAACTCTGGTCATTGCGACTTCCCCGATGCGGCGACATTCGTTCTAACCGTCCGAATCGGCACTTCCCTTTTGATTCCACAGACGCCTCGATACGTGGTTCCGAAAATTCGGGTAGTGACATCTGTGCGTACGGTGAAGGTGATAGAACCGGACTATTTTAAACATGTGAACTCCCCCGGTACCGGCAAAAACTGCCGCCCCCCTGCGGCTCAGCGGCCACGGATTTCTGACCGCGGTCATGCGGGAAAAGCTGTATTTTCCCTGTAAAAATCAACTCAGGTGCATGGCACCTGGATGAAAAATCCAGCAAAAACAACGACATTTTGGTTTGATCCAGAGAATTGACAGGGGGCGGCCAAAACCACTTTGGAACACCGCTGCGGCAACACGCCAGGATCCGCCCCTGCTGCACGTTTTCCGGGCAACCCCAAAGCGGTCAAGTGTGACCAAATCCGTTAGCCTCCGGCTGGCAGCACACCGGGATCGCCCAAAATCGATCGCTGGAAACTCGGATTTCTGCTCTCCGGAATGCCCCTTGCGTGTAGAATGTTTACGTGTCCAGACTATGCCATTTCGGCAGTTAGGTCCTGCCGGTCAAGTTGACTGCATTAACCCATCAGGGTCGTGGTCTTCGGGATGGTGCAGGCGTCGGAGACAACGGGAATTCAGTATCGTGCCCGACATGTGCCGGGCACAGCAGGAAGGCACAGGACTTCCACAGGAGAATTGACGTGTTTGGCTACTACTTCGATATCAAATATCTGTTATTTGTGGCTCTGCCATGCCTGGCAATGTCCGGTATTGCCAGTTTGCTGCTGAAGTCAGCCTATCACAAGTATTCCAGAATCGGCACGCGGCGTGGCTACACCGGCGCTCAGGCTGCAAAACTGCTACTGGAACAGAACGGCATTTACGACGTGCAGGTCGTTCCCACGCAGGGATTTCTCTCGGACCACTACAACCCGATGTCCAAAACTCTGGCCTTGTCGCCGGATGTCTACAGCGGAAATTCGGTGGCAGCAGTCGGTATTGCCTGTCATGAAGCAGGCCACGCCATTCAGCACGCCTTCAGTTACGCTCCGCTGTGGGTCCGATCAGCCCTCGTTCCCGTCGTCAGCATTGGCTCAAATCTGTCCGGGATTCTGATCACCATGGGCATCATTATGAGTGCCCGACCATTGCTGTTGCTGGGCGTGATCGCATTCGGAACGATCGTTTTGTTTCAGTTTGTCACGTTGCCGGTGGAATTCGACGCCAGTGCCCGCGCTAAGCGACTGTGTGTGGAAGCCGGGATCATCTCTGAAGACGAGCGTGAAGGGGTCAGCCGCGTACTGAATGCGGCAGCCCTGACCTACGTCGCAGCCTTTGCCGGCAGTCTTCTGACACTGCTGTACTATCTTGTACGCCTTGGCCTGATCGGTGGGGATCGGCGCGACGAGTAGTTCACCCGAGGCAATTCCGAGCAAACATCGAGATGCAAATCTCCCACGGCAGGGCGGCAGGCAGCCAATTTCAGAAATCAGCAGGGGGCCCGAGCAATTCGGAGCCCCCTTTTTTTGCGATTCGGGACGGGGCTTACGTGATCCACTGAGCTTCGCAAAGTTCGCACACACGAGCCTGTGAGAAACACGAACATCAGCGG
>JALQWE010000315.1 GCA_023258825.1 Planctomycetaceae bacterium
GTCCTGCCCTGTTCCTGACACTCTGAACCCGCACCACTGTGCAGGTTTTGAAAGAATTTCCCGTCCGACGCTCATCGGATCATCGAATCACAGCTGATCCGGGGCCACCATAGTGACCAATCCCGCGCAATCACTCAAGCGATCACCCCGCAATTCATCACTCGTCCCACATTCCGATATTCGTGTGGTCAGCCCCCATCCCACCGATGCCGGGACCGCATCCCTGCTGAGCCGCCACCACAAACTCTTCGGAGCTCTGGCGAAACGCGAGGCAGGAACGGGATCTCCGCTGTCCCACCGTTCCTTCCTGCCCCCCAAAGTCCCACCACTACAAGCCAGGGCCCCGAGGATGAATGAGGATGAATACCGTCAGGATTTTCCAGCGGAATTCGTCAGCCCCCAACGACTCCCGATTCAAATTGTTCCGCGTTTCTGAAGTCCCCAATGGCAATCGCCGGGGAATTTCATTACAAGAAGGCAGCGGCTTGCTGTCGCGCCGCCTGAGTGCTCACGCTCAGATCTGCTCCCTTCTGTCACGGCCTGAGATTGCAATGAGCGAGTACAATCCCTTCCTGGCTCCACCAACGTTCGAGGAAACTCCGGCTGCCGATTTCGTCCCGAACAAGGAATATCCGGGAATCGGACGCCTGGCCTACTTCGGCTGGTCCGTGCTGTTCGGCATCGCTTTCCAGTTGCTGTTGTTCATCGTCGATCAGGCTGGACTCATCAACAGCCCGGAATCTGCCATCGCCATTGGTGGGGGGGTCCTCCTGCTGAACTTCATCTGCTCCGTCACCATCATCGTACTCCGTCTTCAGAACATGGGTATGAATGGCTTCTGGGTCCTCGGACTGATCGTTCCCATCCTGAACCTGGTGATCGCCGTCCGACTGATTGCCGCTCCCGCAGGCTATGCTGATCACAAGCAACTGGATACCCCCGGAAAGATCCTCGTCGGACTGATGATCGGGTTGATGGTCGCCGGATTGATGCTGGTGTTCCTCGTCGCGTAGGGCCACCAAAGTCACCCTTATTCTCTGATCACGCACCCGTCAGGCTTGCAAACCTCGATACGCCGCCGTTCGCCGCTGGAGTACGGGCACTCCCGGCAGCATGTCTCAAGTGCCGCATTCCCGGGATCTCCATCGGAATCCCGGTGTAATTCTCCGGTGACCCGGTTGAGAATCCTGTGAACCCTGCGCAGAATTCCCTGATGCAGCACCCCTACGCCGACATCCCCGAACTTGCCCAGACCGGTCACGCGATCGGTCTTTTGCGCATTCCCGTGGAACAGGACGTCCCTTTCACACCGCGTGTCAGGGCCATCGTTGATTCGCCCCAGTTCCAGCGTCTTCGACAGATCACGCAGCTGGCGCTCGCGTCCCGCGTGTATCCCGGAGCAACTCATACACGTTTCGAACACGCACTGGGGGTCTACGACAATGCACTCCGCTATCTGTGGCAACTGGGACGCGATCCCCGTTTTGTCCAGACGGTCTCCGTCTATGACGCCGAAGTGCTCATCGTGGCTGCTCTGCTGCATGACATCGGACACTGGCCCTTCTGCCATCCGATCGAAGACATGGCACTGCCGGATATGCCACCCCATGAAGTTTTCGCCCGCGAATTTCTCGGCCCGGAAACTGAACTGGGCCAGGTCCTGACTTCGGTCTGGAAGCTGGACCCCAACGACGTTCTCGACGTCCTTGTGGCCCGCAGCAACAGTCCCTCCAGCCGCCTGCGGCGGTCCATACTGTCCGGCCCGATTGACATCGACAAGATGGACTACCTCGTTCGCGACAGCCAGCACTGCGGCGTTCCGTATGGACGCCATTTCGACCGTAATCGGCTGATGAATTCCCTGATCGTTAACGCCGCCGGGGACGGTCTGGCGATCACATCCAAGGGAAAAACGGCTGCGGAAATGATGGTCTTCGCGCGCTACGTGATGTTCACCGAGGTGTATTGGCATCACGCCGTCCGCAGCGCGACCACCATGTTCGCCCGAGCTTTTTTTGAACTCCTGCCGCAACTTCAGCCAGCAACCCTGTTTCGCATGTCAGAACCCGAGCTGATTCGAACCCTGAGAACCGCTGCCGATGGAACGGACGTCGCCCTGCTGACGGAAGGACTGTTCGGAAACCAGCGAGCGCTGTTCAAACGTCTGGCAGAGTACAGCATCTTTCAGGAAGAACCTCTGTATCGCGCTCTGCGACAGAAATCCTGCACAGAACTCGTCCAGTGCTCACAACAACTGTGTCGACGACTGGCAGAACTGCTGAATCGCCCGATCGGAAGCCTGGACATTCTGATTGACGCGCCGCCACAGCATCGCGAAGTCGAGTTCCGTGTTGAGATCCATTCCCGTTCAGAAAATCGCTATCGGCCACTCCGCGAAGTCTCACCCATCGTGGACTCAATGGCCAGAACTCAGTTCGATGACTGCGTGAAAAAAGTCCGCCTGTTCGCTCGACAGGACCTGCGGGATGAACTCCGCCAACGACTGTCCCCGTCACAACTGAATTCCGTGTTGCACGAACTGCTGTAGGCCGAAAAAAGGGGTCAGGAACCAATAGTGCGGAGCACCCTTCGGGCCATTTGGCTATTGGTTCCTGACCCCTTTTTTCGGCCGCCCTCCCGGAACACCACGTCTGTGCTGCGGCTCAGGTGGAACTTCGCCCTCCACACAGACATGGAGGGCGATGGCTCCGGCACATCAGACAAACAGTTCCGGGATCAGTTTTCCATCCCGGACAATCATGACCGGACGTCCCGTGGATGTGTGGTACTCAAACGTATGATCAATCCCCATGGTGTGGTAAAAGCTGGCTGCCACATCATCCGGAGAAAACCCTTCGTGCTTCGGCAGACTTGCCGTCTCATCACTCTCACCCAGCACCTGGCCACCCCGAATTCCACCTCCACCCAGAATCATGAACATGTTGCGTGGGTAATGATCGCGCCCCACTCGTTCCTGATTGATCTTTGGCGTCCGACCAAATTCTCCCGTCACATACACGACGGTGGATTCCAGCAGTCCGCGCGCCGCCAGCCCGTTGAACAACCCGGACAAGGCCTCATCCAGCGCCGGCAACTGCCGTGTCTTCAGAGTTGTCCAGTTGTCACGGTGAGTGTCCCAGCCACCATTGGTGACCGTCACAAATCGCACGCCATTTTCCACCAGCCGCAAGGCCAGCAGGCAGCTGGCCCCCAACTGCGATGCACCAAACATCCCGGCAAATTCCGGTGATTCCCGACTGATGTCAAACGCTTCACGCGCCTTCGTGGAAGTAATTACGGTGTGCGCCTGTCGCCCGAACTCATCCATCCCGTCCAGCAACTGGCTGTCCTTTTCCACATCACTGAAGGTGCGGTCCAGCTGATTCAGCAGCCCGCGACGACGCTCCAGATCATCCACCGTCAACCCACCCGACATCGTGATTCCGCGCACCTTGTAGGGTTGCCCGATCTGCGGTGTGGATGTCGTATTCATGGGCGCGTACTTCACACCCAGATATCCCGGGCGCTGCGCGCTGTTGGGAATGGCCACAAACGGCGGCAATTCGGGAACCCCCGGTCGCTCCTTCGTAATCACAGCTCCATACCCCGGAAACTCCAGCGATGGCAGCGGGCGGTTCCCGGTATTGACATACTTGGTGCCCAGCTCATGAGCTGCGACGGAGTGCGAAACCCCACGCAGCAGAGTGAACTTGTCCATGCAGCCGGCAATCTTCGGCAAATGCTCGGAAATCATCACTCCCGGAAGACAGGTCTGGATCGGCTGAAATTCCCCGCGGTACTCTGCAGGTGCGTCCGGCTTCAGGTCAAACGTGTCCATGTGCGATGGACCACCGTTGAGGTTCACGAAGATCGCTGCTTTTCCCTTCGCATTCGGATTCACCGCACTGGCCGCCGCCAATTGGGAGTAACTGGCCAGTGTCAGTCCGGTGGCGCCAAAAACGCCAGCCTTCAGCACTTCCCGTCGCCCCACTCCGTCACAATTCTGAAAGAATGCCATGTTCAGCCTCCAAAGGAAAAAGCAGGACCGTCTGTCCTGTTCAATGTGCAGAATCAGCGACTCAACCACCTTCCACCGTCCACGCTGCCAGTCTTCAAACCAGCACCCCGGACGTCAGTGATTGACCATAAATTCACGAGTATTCATCAGGGCCCAGAGAACAGCACGGATCCCTTCGACCGGATCTCCGGATTCCGTCATAAAGGTGCCGGCCGTCTGCAGCTCGTCCGCTGTCGGCAGACGCGACAGGCTTCTGAGATACGCATCCGTGATAATCTCTTCCGTCTTCAGATTGACCTTCGCCGGCGGCGTTTCGGCAACAGCCTCCACCTCACCCTCCGGCTCGTCCGGTGTTTCCACTCCCAGCGTTCGCGCCTGTTCACGCAGTCTTCGCAACTGTGCTTTCAGAATCGCGATCTGCCTGTCAGCACCATTCTGCTGAGCCTCTGCCAGTCGCTCTCGAATCCGCTGAATCTGTGCTTCAAAGCGGGCTTTCGCCTGTGCTTTCTGCTGAGCATTGCCGCCATCAGGCACCGATCGCGGCTGGAAGTTCAGCTGATTCTGTTCGGCCACCTCACGCAGCCAGCCATCGCCTGCATCCAGCAGCGAAAGGACCTGAGCATCATTGCGGACAAAGATGGTCTGCAGCAGACTGGGCTCTTCCGTACGATCGCAGTCACAATTGCTTTCACGCACCGATCGCCCAAACACGGTCAACGCGTAATCCGCCGGATTGCGACCACGCTGACGAAGCCCGGATCCCGGGATCGACAGAGCCCGTTTCTCCAGGCTGGTGACGAACTCCGCATTTTTCGACGTGTTCAATGTCGCCTGGACCATAATATCGTAAGCCACTTCCGCCGGCAGTCTGCGAGGCACGGCGCGACTGAAATTCCGCTCATCCAGTCGATTGGTCGAATTCGGAATCCAGCTCAATTGATAGGTGCGACTGTTCAGAATCTCCCGGTGCAGCCACTTCATATCAAACCCGTGTTCAATGAACCCTTTCGCCAGGTAGTCCAGCAGGGGGATCCGGGCGGTGCAAAAGCAGGCCCTCGATGCGGCCGACGAACTGCTCCACGGCTCGGAAGCCCTGACCCACCACCTGCGCGCCTTTGCGGCCACTGGCGATGCCCGTTTTGAGCGCCTGTACCACGACGAACTGTTGGTGGAGCGCAGCCGCGAAC
>JALQWE010000316.1 GCA_023258825.1 Planctomycetaceae bacterium
ATATGCCGGAGCCATGGGGCACCAACGCAATCCATGGTTCATCGAAGCGTCGCCGTTCCACAGCACCTCCTACGGGGCCTTTCCAACTCATCGCTTCGATCATCAGGACCGTGGTCTGGCAGACAAGCGTCTGTTCGAAGCCCCCAGTCTGACTCTGGCCCACGGGCTGACACATCCGCAACTCTCACGTCGTGTCTCGCTGCTGAGCCAACTGGAGCGGCAGTGTGATGTGCTGGAAACCGCCGCGCAAGTGGAAAACTTCGATCGTCATCGTCAGGGTGCGATTTCACTGCTGACGGATTCCCATGTTCGCCAGGCACTCGATGTGACACGTGCCCCGGATGCGGTGCAGGACCGCTACGGACGCAACTCGTTCGGCTGGTCGTTGCTGATGGCCCGTCGGCTGGTTGAATCCGGCGTCAATCTGGTGCAGGTCAATCTGGGAAATGATGAAACGTGGGACACACATGGAAACGCGTTTCCCCATCTGAAGGACAACCTGTTTCCACCCACAGATCGCGCACTCTCAGCGCTCCTCGACGATCTTTCCGAATCGGGGTTGCTGGATCAGACACTGATTGTCATGGCTGGAGAATTCGGCCGCACGCCTCGGATCACGCTGCTGCCCTCGCACTACAAACAACCGGGCCGTGATCACTGGGGCGCAGTGCAGTCGGTGTTTCTGGCTGGAGGCGGAATCCAGGGGGGACGAGTTGTCGGAGAGACCGATGCAATCGGAGCATGGCCCACGCTGGATCCCCAACGCCCCGAAAATCTGGCAGCCACCATCTACCAGGCACTTGGAGTTCCCCAGACCGTGGCCTGGCACGATGATCTGAGCCGCCCCCATCTGGTCTACCACAGTGATCCCATTCCCGGCCTGACTTAAATGCAATCAGGCACGGCCTCCGGGGTTCAGGATTCCTGTCTCCGGACGTCGCTCAGGCCTGCCTTGCCGAATTTGCCATTTTGCCCCATCATTCCGTTAGCCGTCTCCGACGTCCACGGATTTTTGCTGCGTGGCTCGTCCTGCCCTCCGGGGCCTGCGACCACGTGCAAGCCGTTCTGCCGCGGGGCCGGCCGGATCCCTTTCTCCCCTGTCTCTGTTACCGGATTTTCCAACATGCCAGTCACTCGCATCGCCCGCATTCTTCAGGACGGACAGGCCGGGACTCAGATTGTCGCCAAAGGCTGGGTTCGCACGCGCCGGGATTCCAAAAATGGCTTTTCATTCATTGAACTCAATGATGGCAGCTGCATGAAGAATCTGCAGATCGTGGTGGAAAACACGGTCCCGGGTTATGAAGACACCATCAAGCTGGTGACCACCGGAGCCAGCGTGTCCGTTGAGGGCCTGCTGAAGGATTCGCCCGGAAAAGGCCAGCGGATCGAGCTGCAGGCGACCTCACTGGAAGTTCTGGGAACAGCAGATCCAGCGTCCTACCCGCTGCAGAAAAAGGGACACACCATGGAGTTTCTGCGGGACATCGCACACCTGCGAGCTCGCACCAACACCTTCGGTGCAGTGGCCCGTGTGCGTAACCGCATCAGCTGGTCCATCCATTCGTTTTTTCAGAAACGCGGTTTCCTCTACCTCAATACCCCCATCATCACCACGTCTGACTGTGAAGGGGCCGGGGAAATGTTTCAGGTCACCACACTGGATCTGGCGCTGCTGGCCAGAAAACAAATCGATCAGATCGACTGGAAACAGGACTTCTTCGGCAAACCGGCCTCATTGACCGTCAGCGGTCAGCTGGAGGCCGAAACTTACGCCACGGCCGTCGGCGACTGCTACACCTTTGGCCCCACCTTTCGCGCTGAAAACAGCAACACCACTCGCCACCTGGCAGAGTTCTGGATGGTAGAACCGGAAATGCCCTTCTACGATCTGAATGACAATATGGATCTGGCGGAATCCTTCATTCGAACCATGGTGAATGACGTCCTGAACGACTGCAGTGAGGACATGGAGTTTTTCAGTCAGCGCATCGATACCGGAGTGATGGCACGCCTCGAAAGCATCCGCTCCAAAGACTTCATTCGTCTGCCCTACACCGAGGCGATCGACATCATTCTGAACAGCGGTCGCCGTTTCGATTATCAGGTTCAATGGGGCAGCGATCTGCAGACCGAACACGAGCGATTTCTGACCGAAGAGCATTTCGGTCAGCCGGTCATCCTCTACAACTACCCACGGACTCTGAAACCATTCTACATGCGCTGCAACGACGATGGAAAAACCGTGCGTGCGATGGATGTGCTGGTGCCCGGGGTTGGCGAAATCATCGGCGGAAGTCAGCGTGAAGAACGCCTGGATGTGCTGGTGCAGCGCATGCACGAGTGCCACCTGAATCCGGATGACTACTGGTGGTACACGGATCTGCGCAAGTACGGCACGGTGCCGCACGCGGGATTCGGGCTGGGGCTGGAACGAGCTGTGCTGCTGATCACGGGAATGACCAACATCCGTGACGTGATCCCGTTCCCACGAACGCCCGGCCACGCCGAGTTTTAGAGGTCGGTGAGTTCTTCCACGCCGACCAGTTCTTCCACGCCGGCACGTCCCGGCGTGGAACTCGACCGGCTGGCTGAGTTCCACGCGATGAATTCTGATCAGAACCCGTGGCATTCCTGCGCCGACAATATCACAAATCCTTGTCGGTACTGTGACGTCATCGTTTTATCCGCTTCTGATCAGGATCCACACGAAGACCACGGGCTCAGCCATCGTTTCGCTGCCGGCAATTTTTCGATGGGCACTCAGGAGAGATGTGTTCCCACGGCGCCACCTTCGTGGTCCGGATAACGAAACACCTTGCCCTCAAAATTCCGCAGCAGCACATCATTGCCTTCACGGCCAACAACCGAATCCGGTTGCAGAACAATTTTTCCGCCACCACCCGGAGCATCAATCACGTAGGTCGGAGCGGCGTAGCCGGTGGTGTGCCCACGCAGCCCCTGAATGATCTCCAGTCCTTTGGAGACCGGGGTGCGGAAGTGAGCCGAACCGCTGATGGGATCACACTGATACAGGTAGTACGGACGCACACGCATCAGCAGCAGGCGGTGGACCAGCTGCTTCATGATGTCCACGTCGTCGTTGACACCTTTCAGCAGTACCGTCTGCGAGCCCAGCGGGATGCCGGCATCGGCCAATCGACTGCAGGCCTGTTTGGCTTCCGGTGTGCATTCGTCAGGGTGCAGAAAATGCACGCTCATCCACAACGGGTGATATTTCCGCAGCATCGTGCAGAGTTCCGGAGTGATGCGTTGCGGAAGAACGGCGGGCATCTTCGTGCCGATGCGCACAAACTCGATATGCGGAATCGCCTGAAGACGGCCGAGAATCCAGTCAAGTTTTTCATCGCTGAGCGCAAGTGGGTCACCACCAGAGATCAGCACGTCGCGAACTTGCGGAGATTCTTCAAGGTAGTGGAAGATGGCTTCCAGTCGCTGCACGTTGGGTTGGATTTCGCCATGCCCAACGACGCGGGAACGAGTGCAGTAGCGACAATATGTCGAACAGAAGTCCAGCGGCAACAGCAGCACTCGGTCCGGATATCGATGAACCAGCCCCGGGACCGGACTGTGCCCGTCTTCTCCCAGCGGATCGTCCGCCTCGCCGGGAGAACGCTGGAATTCGCGAGTGGTAGGGACAACGGTTTTGCGGAGTGCCTGCAGGGGATTCTCCGGATCCAGCAGGCTCATGTAGTACGGAGTGACGGCAGTGGGCAGCAGCGTGCCTCCGTCAGCAAGCACATCGCGTTCTTCAACCGACAGATCCAGCATCTTCTCAAACTGTTCGAGGGTGCGGATCCGATGGCGGGATTGCCAGCGCCAGTCATCCCAGTCCGCGTCCGAGGTATCGGGAAAAAATCGTTCCCGAAACAAGGTCGTTAAAGCGTTCTCGTGGCGAACGGAGCCAGGGTCGCGATGGGCGGCGTCGATCCTGGTGGACTGAGCCTTCGCGGTCGCGGGGGCTCGATCGGCAACAGCCGAGAGCACGGTGGTGGAGTTCGTTGTCGGGCCGCTGCCCGAGGTACGCGATCCCAATCCATCTCTGGAAACGCGGGCCGCAGCTTTGATTGTGTCGATGGAGGTCTGAGGGGTCGAAAGACCCACACTTCCCGGAGGCTCTTCCACTTCGGGACTGCCGAGGGACACTGGACTACTGTCGGCCCCGACAAACGACGATTCAGTCACGAACATCTACTCCGTAATCCGCTCGAGGACCTCCTGCACAAGCAGTGTCGGATGAAGCACTGAATCAACCGGGTTGTCCAGTCCACAACACTGTCACCCTTTGGGCACAGCAGGGCACGAGTACAGAATCCACAGCAGTTCAGGCTAATCCGCAGTTGCCCCATTCCGGGGCTCGCTGGCAGAAAAGTATTCTTTTCGCAGACGTCTGAAGTCGGCAGACTCGGGTCAGTACCGGCCGACTCCATCCCGGACTGACATGCAAAAATCCATCCTGCGTTCTATCGAGTCCTGCCTGGTCTGGCCACATGAGGCATGCAGCAGGCCAGGTTGAAGGCGTCGGCGTTGTCACCGCTGCCCTGAGTGCGAGTTCTGCACATGATTTCGACTGGCCAGCACCATGGTCAGACGGCGCTTCACCGGGGACAATCAAGACCCCAGCGAATTTGTGTGCGTTCGTACACAGCGCGGCGTTATAACGGGCCGCCTGTTCCAATCAATAGAACGGTCGCAGTTCTTTTCCCCAAAACTGAAAAAAGTTTGTTGGTGAACGGCGAGCTTCCAGGCGAAATGCTGCAATGGCAATCAAGGCGCGGCCATCGAACTTGCCCGTTGCGCAGTCCGCTGAATCGCAAGTTGCAGTGACCAGCGCAGCAGAGACCAGTCGTGAATCATGTATGGCAACGGTCTGTCTCGCTATGCAAAACTACGGTCGCTTCAGCGTCGGATCATCGGAGATTTTGCCCGGATGATTTCAATGACGGAACCTGCCAGATAATGGCCGCACCGGATTGCTGACCCGCATCGAATACGTTGGCCAGTGTTGAATTCCTGGGGCGGTGTTGCCGGGGCCAGCAAAAAAAGCAGGCGACCTGCGGAACAGGTCGCCTGCTTTGGCTATTCAGTCAGACACACCCATTTATGGGTGCAGACTACTTGTCTTCGCCACCGCCAAGGGAGAACAGCGGACCGGAACCCGATCCCATACCACCCTTGAGTTCT
>JALQWE010000317.1 GCA_023258825.1 Planctomycetaceae bacterium
GGCGGACGGATCTGTATCGCCTCGCGGTACCTGTGCGGGGGGCGAGTTGATGTCGCCGGGCAGTGGACTGTGGTATTCTGATGAGGAGTCGTGTCGCGGTCGGACTGAAGTGGTTCTGGTCGGGCAGGGTTGTTTGTAGGCTGAGTGTTCCGGAAACTGTGGAGTGTCGTGTGTGGTCCGGCAGCTGAACTTGCATGGCAATGTTGGCAGCGTGGGGACGTCGGGAGAGTGCAGCGTGGATGTGCCGAGTTTAAGTCTGGCGTCGCCTGTGGAGACGGGCGTGTCGTGGTCCCGCCGTGCCGTACTGTGTCGTAGTTTCAACGGGGTCGGTGCGCTTGGGTTGGCGGCGGTTCTGTCCAGAGAAGCTGGTGCTCAACAGACGTCGCGGGCTGAGGCTGCGGGCAGCAGTGCCCTTGCGTCGCGCGTTGTGCACTTTCCTGCACGGGCAAAGCGGGTGATTCACCTGTGGATGAACGGGGCACCGTCGCAGGTGGATACGTTCGATCCCAAGCCGGCCCTGCTGAAACATGCCGGCGAGCGTCCGGAGAGCACAAAGAACCTGACGACCGAGAATGCGACTGGTGGACTGATGCCATCACCATTCCGTTTTTCTCGCAGGGGACAGTCGGGCCTCGAGATCAGTGAGTTGTTTCCGGAAGTGGCGAAGTTGGCTGATGAGTTGTGTGTGATCCGTTCCATGCATACGGATGTGCCTGTGCATGAATCTTCAAACTGGATGATGTTCACCGGAAGCATTCAGCCAAATCGCCCGTCTTGGGGATCGTGGCTGCTTTATGGTCTTGGGACGGAAAACGAGAACCTTCCGGGATTTATCGTGCTGGGTGAACCCGGGCAGCCCGTGAATGGACCGTCCAACTGGAGCAGTCGCTTTCTGCCGGGGATTTATCAGGGCACACAGATTGCTCTTCCCCCTAACTATCAGCCTCGTGAAGTCATCCCGTCACTGCGGAACATGGGGCTCTCCCGGAACTCACAACGCCGCCAGCTCGATTTCATGCAGCGACTCAACGCCCTGCATCTGGAAAGTTCCGGGGCGGAGCAGGCGATGAGTGCCAGAATACAGTCCCTTGAGATGGCATTTCGGATGCAGAATTCCGCTGCGGACGCCTTCGACCTATCGCAGGAAACGGAAGGAACTCTGACGGACTATGGGCTCACGGGGGCAGAGGCCGATCTGGTGGCGACCAGTGGTGATGGAGGTTTTCGCAGGCTGACCTTTGGTCGCAACTGTCTACTGGCACGCAGACTGGTAGAACGTGGCGTACGTGTCGTTCAGGTGTACTGTGGAAAAAGTCAGCCGTGGGATCATCACAGCGGGAACACGGAGTCTCATCGTAATCATGCTCGAGTTGTGGATCGTCCGATTGCGGCACTTCTGCAGGATCTTCGGCAGCGGGGACTCCTGGATGAAACGCTGGTACTCTGGGGCGGAGAATTCGGACGCACACCAACATCACAGGGGAACGATGGACGCGATCACAATCACCATGGATTTACGGTCTGGCTGGCAGGTGGTGGCGTTAAGGGGGGCATGACCTTCGGCGCGACAGATGATTTCGGATTCATGGCTGTGGAGAATCGTGTGCATGTGCATGATCTGCATGCCACGATGCTGCAGCTGATGGGGCTTGATCATCAGCGACTGACATATCGCTACAGCGGTCGGGACTTTCGACTGACTGATGTACACGGACGTGTGGTGCAGGAGATTCTGGCATGAGGACCGTCTGGAACATGAGGACCACCTGGAATCTGTTGTTCGTGATGTTGTTCTGCAATGCTGCCCGGGGAGAGGACACGATCGCAGAGACAACGGGGGAGCTTGAGGCGGCTCAACTGGAGTTTTTTGAGTCGAGTGTTCGACCATTGCTGGTCACGCACTGTTACTCATGCCACAGCCAGACGGCAGCAGAGGCCGGCAAGCTCGGTGGGGGATTGCGTTTGGACAGTCGCGACGGTGTGCGGCAGGGCGGGGATTCCGGAGCTGTCTTTGTGCCGGGAAATTCCGAGGCAAGCCTGCTGATTCAGTCGGTTCGCTATCAGAAATCTGACCTGCAGATGCCCCCGGATGGTCCATTGGCTGCAGCCGACATTGCGATTCTGGAAAAGTGGGTGGCAATGGGAGCCCCGGATCCGCGCGACGCAGCGCCGGGAAAAGCGGCCATGCAAAAGGCTGGGATTGATATGGATGCTGCACGCAGTCTGTGGGCCTTTCGTAAGCCCGTTCTGCATGCGCCCCCGATCGTTCAGGACAGTTCATGGCCAAAGCAGGAACTGGATCACTTCGTTTTGGCAGCGCTTGAACAGCGGGGGTTGCAGCCCGTGTCTTCTGCGACCAGGCGAGAGTTGATTCGGCGGGCAACGTTCGATCTTCTTGGACTTCCGCCAACGCCGTCTGAGATAAAGGCCTTTGAGGAGGATTCGAGGCCGGATGCGTGGGACCGTGTGATTGAACGTCTGCTGGAATCGCCGCATTACGGCGAACGCTGGGGACGGTACTGGCTGGATGTGGCTCGTTATGCCGACGATCAGGGAAACTCCTTTCTGACCCCAACCCCGACAGCATGGCATTACCGCGACTGGGTTGTGCAGGCCTTGAATCAGGACATGCCCTACGACGAGTTTCTGCGACTGCAGATTGCAGGAGATGAGATCACTGAACCGGCGGATAACTATTTTACTCGGCTGGCTGGCCTTGGGTTCCAGTCACTGGGTCCGCAGTTCCGCAAGGGGGCCGCGGGAGAGGCGCGAGCCAAAGCGGACGAAGTCGAAGATCGCGTGGACACACTTTCCAGGGGCGTGCTGGGGCTGACCGTCTCATGTGCACGCTGCCACGATCACAAATTCGATCCGATTCCCCAGTCCGATTATTATCGATTCGCTGCGGCATGGAACGGAGTGGAATGGCCGATGCAGATGCTGGCATCGCCGGAAGAAATCAGAAAGCATCAGGAGTGGACGACCAGTGTGCAGCAGCAGACCGAAGGGCTGAAGTCGTATCGAGAGGCCGCGATGGCTCAAGCGACGCGGACTGCATTGGTGAATATTGACCGTTACGTGATGGCTGCCACGCGTTGGCTGGGGCAGAAAAGCCGGCAAATGCCGCTGGATGAAACGCTGTTGGCTGGTGAGGAAGGTCTGAAGCTGTATTTTCTGCGACGCTGGGTCACGTTTCTGGAAAGTTCGGGGGCAGAGCCTGGTTTGCAGGAGTTGCGTAGTGCCGTTTCATCTTCGGTCGCTGGTGGCTCAGGGACGGCTTCCGAGGAATTGCAGCGTTCCGTTGGATCACTGAAGCGGGCTGTTGAAGAAGCATTGCAGGCCAGTGACGCAGCGCAGCGTGCTGCGGCGGCGGGTGATGGTCTCCAGATTCGCCCCACAGAAACACAGACGCAGTTGCTGGAACTTCTGTCGAAAGCGGCAACTGCGCCGTTTGTCGTGCAGGTTGCGGACCTGCCGGCCGTGTTATCGGAATCCGAGCGGCAAATGCTGACGGACAAAGAGAAAGCCCTGGAGGCACTGCAGAGCGCGCCGGCCCCGGGTGGTCCCACCATGCCGGGAATTCGAGGGGGTGGCATGGCCATGCCAGTGTTCGTCCGGGGAAACCCCGAGCAGCCTGGTGATTTGGCACCGCCCGGCTTTCTGACAATTCTAAGTCCCCCAAATGGCAGACCAGAAAGCAAATCCTTTACTAGGCTGCAGTTAGCGCAGGCGATCACCAGTCCCGATAACCCTCTGACGGCGCGGGTTTTTGTGAATCGTGTCTGGCACTATCACTTTGGACGCGGGATTGTGGCGACGCCAGGGAACTTTGGCCGTCTCGGAAGTCCGCCCACGCATCCTGAGCTGCTCGATACGCTTGCAGTGCGGTTCATGGAGTCGGGGTGGTCCGTAAAATGGCTGCACAGGACGATTTTGCGATCAGCAACGTGGCAACTCAGTAGCCAGGTCCGGGACGAAAATATCACGAGCGATCCGGCAAATGAATATCTTTGGCGGATGTCTCCTCGGCGTCTGGATATCGAGGCATGGCGCGATGCCTTGTTGAGTGTGGCGGGAACGCTCGATCTGCGGATTGGTGGTCCGTCCGTGGACCAGACCAACCCCGGCTTGAAGGAAGTGGAAGGTTTTAATTTTTTCACGCGACTGAATGGTTTTGAAGCAGACGATCCGCGTGGGACTCGTCGAACGCTTTATTCGGTGATCAGTCGTTATGCCCCCAACGCCACCTTAACGATGTTTGATTTCCCGGAACCAAATGTGAGCAGTGAACAGCGAACGGCTACGATGGTGCCGCAACAGCAGCTTTTTGTGCTGAATAGTCCATTGATGATGGAGGTGAGCAGGCAATTCGCCCGTCGACTTCAGGCCATTTCAGAGGAGGATTCATCACGGCTTGAGCAGGCATGGCTCCTCGCCTACGGTCGCCATCCATCCGTGACCGAAAGTGCAGCGGCCCTTGAATTTCTTCAGGAGGCAGAGAAGCACGCCTCGGACCAGGACCAACTCACACCATGGGAGCAACTGGCTCATTCACTTCTCGCCAGCAACGAATTCTATTTCATTCCCTGATCAGAACTTCATCCCCTCTCCTCATTTCACAGGGACACAGCATTCCCTTCTACAGGGACACAGCAGTTTGTATGTGTGTGACAAGTATGACGGGGACACAGCAACAGCGATTGTGGTAGCCAAAGTAGCGTTTCTGATTCAGGTAGCGGTTGTACGGGGCTGTCATCTCAGAATGACATCGATAGCGCTGCGATTCCCTGCGGTCAATTGTCTCGCGAACGGGAAAACATGCGGATTGGCGACGAGGTTGAGTGTCGGGCGATGTGCGGTGGACGTACGGCGATTGAGCCGCTGCGGGGCAAGCGGTCGCAGGGAAGGGAGACTCGGACATCAGGAGACAGCGAGTGGTCTCGCAGGTCTCAACTGTTTGTCAACAATTCACGCACTCGCGGGCGTGGACGAAAACTCTGCGATTTGGTCGGTGATCGATAAGCGTCGATGACATGAGGCTTGCCAGCGACAGAGCTGAAGAGGCGACCAAAATCTCGGATCACTTCACACCATGCTTCCTCGCTGATTTTCAGCTCAGCAAGGACGCGGTTAACGGTGTCTGTAGAGGGCACCGACTTTTTTCCACGCTGCTGTTGAGCCGACCAATCCAG
>JALQWE010000318.1 GCA_023258825.1 Planctomycetaceae bacterium
AAGTGCTGTCTCGGGACATCAATGCGATTGAGTTGTTTCGCAAAACAATGCCCTACGGTTCCACGGTCCCGGAAATCACTCCCCATGCCGTTCGTGATGAAGCCAGTCTCGCCAGCACTCGAAAAAACTGGACACTCGGAGTTGGCGTGACGCCTTCAGACCGAGCCTGGTTGCGCTCCATGCGGCGACGCGATCGTGCCAACGAATACGGCAACACCGTCGGCGCCATCGTTTGCTCCATGCAGGCCGGGCAACGTGCAACTTCGGAAGATAAGCGACTGGCGGCCGAAGAAAAATCACGAGCTGACATTCGGTATCTTGTGGAACGACTGCGACGGGCTCTCAACTTTTCTGAGGACCAGACGGACGCATGGCAGGCTTCACTCTGGGAACTTGCTACCAACGCAATCCACGGGTTCTGGAATTCGGAAAAACGGTTGCTGTTCGATCTGCAGAAAGTCTGCCTTGATCATGAACGTGTAACCTACAAAGTAGACCTGGTCACGTGGATTGTCAGCCGCGGGAAACGCCCCGTTCGCAGGCCTCTCAGCAGCCTGCGCGAAGTGATGATGGCGAAACACCTGACAAGTGCCGCTAACCGTCTCGTTTCTGTACGACTCAGTGGCATCGAACGTGATCGCCTGACCGGTCTGCTCCAGAGAGCAGCACACCTGTCTGAAACACAGATGCGCGAACGTATGCGGCCCGTTCTTCAGAAGACGCTGCAGGACGTCCAACTGATTCCGGAAAACATTCCCGAACGAGTCGCCTTTGATAAGCTGGTGGATGATGCGCTGGACTGCATCGCTGATCGTGGCTATCTCACCATGGGATACCTGCGCGATTCCATCAGTAAAAACGACTTAAAATTGCCGGATCTGACAGACGTCCGCGATCTCTGGCGAGGTGACTACCTGCTGCGTGCCGACGACCGTCTTGATGTCGCCATGGACGGTGTCTATCGTCGTGGTGAGTTCTATCTGCGCGCCCTGCAGACCACCAGTTCCGTGTTCTTTGGAAATCGGTCTGGACGCTTCGCAACTCTGTTTCTGATCATTCCCTTCGGTGGCGCTGTCGTGGTTGTCGAAGGCTTCAGACATCTCGTGCACATGCTTCAGGGAAAACCGCAACAACCTGACCACGAGCCTGGGTCTGACAACTCCCAGCCCACAGTGCCGCCCGACAATGATCAACCGACCGAGACTGATCCGGAACAGCCAGCAACGTCGACGACCGACGTTGCGTTCGTAGACGCCGCCCCCGTAGAACTCGGGACGCCGATACCTCCGCACGCAGAGGGCTTACCCGACAAGGCTCTGCCAGATCAACTTCTCACACCGCCGGAAATCGCCCACGCGGATTCGGTCAATCCACCACCAGACGCCATGGAAGGAGTCGGGATCGTTCAGGTCGGTTTTGCTGCTGATCAGAATCACGGTGGTTCACCCGGCAACGCGGCGTCTCTGTCAGAGGAACTTCCGGATGGACCGGCCCTCGCGACAACCGGGGCGTCTGAACTACTCGCACGAGTCTCAGCGCTGCATTCCACACAGGAATCGCAGTCCACAGCAAAACAGGAATCCGCAGAGAACTCAACCATTGAAGTGGAACCACAGGATGCCCGTGATGCCCTCGACCAGATCGTTCAGAACCGCCTGGAAACGGTTTACTGGGTGGTGGCAATCGGATTTCTGCTGATGGCCTTGATTCATCTGGCAACGTTCCGAAGACGCTTCTTCCGGCTACTGCTGTCCACTTCCAGGCTGATCCGCAGAATTCTGATCGACTATCCGATCTCCTTCGTTCGCCTGCCTTTCGTGCAGAAATTGTGGCGGCACCGAACCGTTGTCCGCTTCCGCCGCGTAGTGATGACGCCAGGCCTGCTGGCACTCGGTGTCGCCAGGGGACTTCCATGGCTGCTCAGTGGTGAACCGGCTCGCTGGGGTTGGTGCGCCGTCAGCGGAGTCCTGTTCAGCATCGCCCTGAACTCTCGCCTCGGAAGGGACGCTCAGGAACTAACGGCGGAGTGGATCGGGAATGCGTGGCACAAATTGCAGGCCCGCGTGTTTGTCGCATTGCTCGACTTCGTTCTCGATGGTTTCCGCATGCTGCTCAACTTCATCGAGCGATTTCTTTATGCCGTTGATGAATGGCTGCGTTTTCACAGCGATGAGAACTGGTGGTCCATCGTGTCCAAGGCCATTCTCGGAGTGATCTGGTCATTTGTCTCCTTCCTCATCCGTATCTACGTCAATCTGCTTATTGAACCCACCTTCCACCCGGTCAAACACTTTCCCGTCGTCACCGTAGCACACAAGATGATCCTTCCCGGACTCTTTCTGATACAAAAGAATATGGTCCAGCTCCTCGAGCCCTACCTTGGACTCGCACTGGCCGAATCGGTGACCTGGTTCAATATCTTCTTCATTCCCGGGATCTTTGGGTTTGCAGTTTGGGAACTGAAAGAAAACTGGCGGCTTTACGTCTCAAACCGCAGGCCCGGATTGCTGCCCATGGCCGTCGGTAGCCACGGAGAAACCGTCGCCCGTCTGCTTCGGCCCGGCTTTCATTCCGGGACCCTGCCAAAACTGTTTCGCAAACTTCGCCGCCTCGAAAATCAGCCTCCCTCGTTCCGACGCTTCAGCGCCCGCCGCACAGTCCGCGGACAACTGGAGCACGTGGAAGTTGCCATTCGAAATTTTGTCACGCGCGAGCTCATCCGGTTGCTGGAGCTTTGTCCCGTCTGGGCCAATACCGGCATCCGCTGTGGCCACATCCATTCCGCCTCCAACAGCTTTTCAATTAACCTCGACTGTTCGCTGCTCGGGGAACAACCCATTCGGATCCTGTTTCAGGAACAAAATGGCTGGGTGGTGGCTGGCATCGCCGAACCAGGCTGCCTTCGATTCGCCTCCGCAGACCAAACTCGCTCCCTTCAGAACGCACTCGAAGGGTTCTACCGCAAGTGCGGGATCGATATGGTCCGCGAACAAATGGAAGCAGGCTTTCTCAACAATCACCCCTACGATATCAACAGCGAAGGACTGGTAATCTGGCCACATGCCAGATTCACCAGCGAGATCCTGGTCGACCTTAATCGAAAGGGCGTTCTTCGTCCACTGCCGCATGTCGATGCCGCAAATGCAGGCTTGCCCCCCGTAGAACGTAGTCACGTGCTGTTTTTCGAATCCCACACAGAATGGAATAGCTGGGTCGCCCGCTGGACCTCACCAAACGCTCTGCCTCTTCCACCAGCCTGCCTGAACTCTCCCCAAATCAACCTCACCCCCGTCCTCCGCTGAAGTGAATTCTCCCACTGCTTGCCTGCTCCACGCCCCTAGGTGCCAACCTTAGGTGCCATGCACCTTTGGACAGAAAAAACAGACGGCGGGCACTCAGACAACTCTTTACTTCCGAAAGAATCAGCTGTTTTCTGCCACTCAACTCAATAAGAGAGAAACGGTATTCTCGTGGCTTACCCGGCGAATGAATTTCTGCCACTGGCCTGACTCGCAAACCACAACGCCTGACACCGCATCACAGAGTATACGGGGCAAAAACTCTTACCATGAATTCAGTCATGGGAGATACAGCAGCACTAGACTGCTCGCCACAGACCTGCGGGCCGGGGCAGACTGTCTGGGGTGTTTGAAAAATCACCGGCGGAATTCAACGCTCACCGGCGGAGAGACCTGATCCCAGGCGTCAGCCTCGACTTCCAGCGCGACACATTCGACGTAGCGTACTGACACCTACCAGGGACTCCTGTCGCCCCGCTTCGGTTCGAAAACGACGGCGGAAATTGCTCACCAAATCCAGCCACGACTCGACCGTACAGTCCAGTCGTTCCAGAATGGGCTGCAGAGCAGGGGAAATAACTCCCGTCTTTCCCGGACGCCACTGTCGCCCAGTCCAGTCCAGAAGTTGCAGATACTGATCCAGCGTCATCCCCAAACACCCTTTGCTGGATGAACGCCGAGCGGACTGTTGCTCTGGAACGTGTTCCTCTCCCCTCGCCAATTCAACCGGCGAGAGCCAACCAGCACGCGGCCCTTCCTCCAGCCTCGACTTGTGGGCATCATCTGAATGCTCGCCACGATTCAGCTGGCGATCCTGAATTCTCGCCTGAACTCCCGTAAAGTTGCTGGTCTCGGGGGACTCAGCGATACCTGCTCGCACTGGATTCAAATCCACATACGCCATACAGGCGGCAATAGCCATCTCATCCAGCAAAGGCTGAGCTTTGTAGCGTGATTCCCAGAAATGCCCCCGTACCTCATCTTCATGATTGGCTCGCTTGGCAATGGGCTCACAAAGACACTTCATGAACCACGACAAATTCGACAGACGACGTCGCTTCTCCCGCACTCCTCCCGTACTGTTCCTGATCTGCTGCAACTCATCAGCCGTCGGCTCTGCAACCCCCTCAACCCCACCTCTGCGTTTTGGAAACAGATTCCACCAGCGCCGAGCTATATCATCATCCGACCACGCCCCAACAACATCCGGGCGAGTCCGAACAACGACGTGCAGGTGGTTACTCATCACTGCGTAACTGAGAACCTCCACCGCAAAGACCCCCGCAAGAAACTCCAGTCGCTGCCGAACCCACTCCCTGCGATGCGAGTAATCCTTCTTTGACAGGGGATCCCGACCACACAGATGAGTCCTTCGCACACAGCGATTCACAACGTGAAACACCTGAACTTCAGCGTCAGCAAGTATGTCCCGGCGATTGACTCGTGGCATTTTCACTTCTCCGGATAACAGGGTTGCAAAAGAGTTTAATCGAGCTTATTCTTCATGTCAAGGTGCATGGCACCTGGTTGGATTGGGAGGTGTGAAATGTGTGGTCGATTTACGCTCAGGACGGCACCGGATGTGCTGATGGCCATTTTTCAGGTGCCGGGGATTCCGCCAGGGTTTATGGCTCGGTTTAATATTGCGCCGACGCAGAATGTGTTGGTCATCCGCGGGACGCGGGATGTTGCGGGGGGCCGGGAGGCTGAGTGGATGCGATGGGGATTGATCCCCTCCTGGGCAAAAGAAGCCTCCATCGGCTCACGAATGACCAATGCGCGCGCAGAGACCGTTGCTGAGAAGCCAGCGTTCCGTGCAGCATTCACACGTCGTCGCTGCCTGATTCCAGCGGATGGTTTCTATGAATGGCA
>JALQWE010000319.1 GCA_023258825.1 Planctomycetaceae bacterium
AAGTCGGTCCAGAGTCACGCCGTTGAGGGTGAGATCTTCCATGCCCTTGCCATTGGGACGGAAGGGCTGATAGGCGGCACCGAGAAATCCTGCCGGGCCGGGCTCGGACCAGGGCACATGCGATGTCTTGTCGGCAAGCGCGACGGAGGCCGGGATACCAGGATCTCGTGGGCCATAGATTTTTGAAAGGACGGAGCCGATGGCCGGGCGTCCGCCGATGGATTCGACGCTGCGACGATTCCAGCCGGTGAGGCATTGGAAGGCGTCGTGGGCACCGTCGCAGCCGACGACAGAACGGACAACGACGAGGCGATCCATGATGGCCGCCAGTTTCGGGAAGCATTCGCCGATCTGAATCCCGGGGACAGCGGTTTCGATCGGACTGAACTCGCCGCGAATTTCGCGTGGGGCTTCGGTTTTGATGTCCCACATATCCTGATGCGGAGGGCCGCCACCGAGGAAGATGTTGATGATCGCTTTTCCGGATCGGGCGTTGGCATTTCCGGACATCGATTCTGCACGCAGCAGTGAAGCGAGGCTGGCGGGGGCCGCCGAACCCATCGCAAAGCCACCAATTTTCAGGAAGCCGCGGCGAGCAATTCCGTCGCAGTAGCGGGCTGACTGACCGAGAATGGTAAGCATTGTGGCTGACTCCGGTAAGGAGGAAGGAGAACCGGATTTGTAGTCCGAACCTGAGTCCGGATCACAACAGGGAAGGAGGGCAGGTGTGTCGTCTGAGTCGATTGTTGCGGGATTTGTCGAGAGGTTCGGCAAAAGGACCGGAACAATCGCAAAATCTGAAATTCTGTACGGAGAGTTGTGACTGGTCCGGGGTTGCGATCTGAGTGCTATGCAGGTCCCCATCACAGGACATCGTCAAAACTGAGGCTGAAACTCGGTCAGTCTTCAGGTTCGCCGCCGCGATTTTGACTCAAAAAGTGCTTCAAGTCCAGTGTGTAATGGCAAACCCGTCCGGAGGCAGGGGAAATCGCCGGACTTTGCGGACGGCTTAAAAAGGGGCCTGCCTGGTGAACTGTGCTGTTTGCCTGTATGCTGTGCCGGATCACCAGTCCGCCATGCGGGCTGTTCCGTGGCGGATGTGCGTCCTGCAGGCCGTCCGGGGCCGGGCTGGTCGTTTGGCGGGCCAAGTGCTGCGCTGTTCGCAGTGCGAGGTGTCCGGCCGGGATGTGGTTACTGTGGTGTATTTTGCCTGAAAGGTGAGTATTTCAATGAAAACACGACGGATTTTGCTGAGTCTGGCAGCGGTGGTGCTGCAGGTGGTCGGTGTGCTGGGTGTGTCCGTGGCCGACGAGAAGTGGGTTGCCTTGTTCGATGGAAAAACGCTGGAAGGCTGGGAGCGAGTCGGGAGCGAGAAGAGCATCTGGGAAGTTCGTGACGGGGCTATCCAGGGTTCCGGAGACGCATCAATGCTGGTTTGCACCAAAGGTCCGTACCGTAACTTTCGCTACCGTGCCGAGATCATGATCAATGACAAGGGCAACAGCGGTCTGTACTTCCGAACGACTCGCAAGCCCGGATTCACTGACGGCTACGAGGCGCAGATTGACAGCACGCATACCGACCCGATTCGTACGGGTTCACTGTACGGCATGAATCACATTTACAAGCGACTGGTTGAGCCCGGCACGTGGTTTACTTACGACATTGAAGTTCGTGATGACGTTTGGCGCGGCCGGGACGTGACGAGAATTCGAGTGACCGTCGACGGGAATGAACTGTACGAATACCTGGATTTTGACCAGACCTTCAAATCCGGTCACTTTGCGTTTCAGCAGCATGATCCGGGCAGTCGAGTTTCCATCCGCAAAGTGGAAGTGATGGAGCTGCCGGAAAAATCAAAGTAGGCAATCCGGCCTGCGATGCGAACAATGCAGCGCCCGGACTCATGGAACGTGACCGGGCCGCTGCATTCGGGCGTTGCGGCGTTCGAGCGTGACAACTGTCGCGTGTGCGATCGGGACGGGGTGTCGGCGGGGCATGCGTTCCGGCAGCACCGCGGCAGACCTCGATCAGCCCGTTCGGTTGTTATCAATGTGTTCCGGGGTTTCCGGAAATCTGTGTTCTGTTCCTTACACGATGGATCTGCTGAAGACTCATGCCGCTGCTTAGCCTGAAGAATCTGACATTTACCTATTCCAAACCGAACCTGCTGGAAAATATTACGCTGCACATTGAGCGAGGCGAACGCATCGGCCTTGTCGGTCGCAATGGGGCCGGTAAATCGACTCTCATGAAGCTGATTGCCGGACTGCTGAAACCTGACGATGGTTCTGTGGAGATGCTGGCCGATACCGTGGTCGCTCGTTTGGATCAGGAAGTACCTTCGGGCGGGGATCGCACGGCTTTTGAGATGGCCGCTGAAGGTTTTGGGGCCCTGGGGCCGTTTGTTGCTGACTATCGCAGTCTGGGCAACCGCATGGTGGAAGGGCATTCGCTGTCGAAGTCTGAATCAGCACGCTATGAAGCGGCCAGCACGGCGCTGGCTGATGCAGAATCGTGGTCTGCGGCGGATGATCTGGAGACGCTGCTGCTGGAGATGCAGTTGCCTCCTGACGTCCTGTTCTCCTCGTTGTCGGCCGGAATGAAACGCCGAGTGTTGCTGGCTGGCGCAATGATTCGAAAGCCGGACATTCTTTTGCTGGACGAGCCGACCAACCATCTGGACATTGAGTCGATTCTGTGGTTGCAGGGATTTCTGAAGCGTTTCGAGGGAACGCTGATTTTTGTGACCCACGACCGCGTCTTTCTGCAGGAGGTCGCGGACCGTATTGTCGAGGTGGACCGAGGGCGTGTGTTTGACTGGACCTGCAACTACCAGACGTTTCTGGTTCGCAGAGACGCACTACTGGCAGCGGAAGCGGTGGAACAGGCGCAGTTTGATAAGAAGCTGGCGGAAGAAGAGGTCTGGATTCGCCAGGGAATCAAGGCTCGCAGGACTCGGAATGAAGGCCGGGTTCGGGCTTTGAAAGCGATGCGTGAAGAACGTCGTCAGCGTCGACAGAAGGTCGGTACGGCGAAGTTGCAGGTGCAGGAAGCAGAGCGTTCCGGGGCGCTGGTGGCACGTCTTGAACATGTGACTCAGACCTTTGGTGATCGGACTGTCATCCGGGATTTCAGCACGACGGTGTTTCGCGGCGACAAGATCGGAATTGTGGGACCGAACGGTGCCGGAAAATCGACATTGCTGCGGATTCTGCTGGGACAATTGTCACCGACATCCGGAACTGTGCGGCTGGGAACCAACCAGGCCGTGGGGTACTTCGATCAGCTGAGGAACCAATTGGATGAAACGAAAAGTGCGCGAGAAAACATCAGTGACGGGACGGATTTCCTGATGATCAACGGCCAGAAACGCCATGTGATGGGGTTTCTGCAGGACTTTTTGTTTTCTCCCGATCGGGCTCATACGCTGGTGGGATTTCTCAGCGGTGGAGAGCGGAATCGACTGCTGCTGGCAAAGATGATGTCGAAGCCAGCGAATGTGCTGGTGCTGGACGAACCGACAAATGACCTCGACGCGGAAACTCTGGAACTGCTGGAAGACGTGCTGCCGGATTTCAGTGGAACCGTATTTCTGGTCAGCCACGACCGGGCGTTTCTGAACAACGTGGTCACCAGCACGATTGTGTTCGAGGGCGACGGAGTTCTTGGGGAATATGATGGTGGCTATGACGATTGGGCACGGATTCGTGATCAACGACTGGCCGCAGCTCGGGAAGCGGCGACCGTCAAACCAATTGTTGAAAAAAACTCTGCGGCAACCGGACCATCTGGCGGTGCGTCGCCAGCAGTATCCGCAGCCCCTGTGAAGACTCGCAGGCTGAGTTTCCGGGAGCAGCGTGAGCTGGAGGAATTGCCTGAGCGGATTGCTGCTCTTGAGGCCCGACAGACGCAGTTGAATGCAGAGATGGCCACAGAGGGATTTTTTCAGTCGGCGGGGCCGCGAATCACTGCGGTGACGACGGAGTTGGCAAGGCTGGGCGAAGAACTGACTCAGTGTTATCAGCGGTGGGAGTCTCTCGAAGGCTGAGCGGGATTGGCGGAAAGCTGTGCTGACACGAAACTCCCGGCAACCACGGATTTCAGCAGGGCGTGAGTAATGCATCTGACTCGACGACTGGTGATAGTGATGTTAATCATCATGGGACTGATTGCCGTTTTCCAGAGAAAGCTGATGTATCCGGCGGCGCGGGCCGAGGCACTTCCGGTGGCGGGCTTTCCATGGTTGGCTCAGTTTTTTGAGCAGCGTCATGATGTGCGTCTGAAAGCTGCGGATGGCGTACAACTGGGAGCATGGCATCTGCAGCGCGGGGCACGACCTGCGAGTCGCCTGATCCTGTTGTTTCACGGTAACTCCGGCCATCGTGCCGGACGGACTTTGTGGTATGAAGTGGCCGCGTCGGTGGGCTGTGATGTGCTGGCGATTGATTACCGCGGCTACGGGGATTCTGAGGGAGGGCCGACGGAGAAGGGGCTGATCCTGGACAGCGTGGCTGCGTGGGAGCATGCAACGGACACATTGAAGTTTCGCCCGGAGCAGATTCTGATTGCCGGGGAATCTCTTGGTGGAGGTGTGGCCGTGCAACTGGCCGCTAAACTCTGTCGTCGCCAGCAGACGCCGGCAGGGCTTGTGCTGCTGGCGACATTTGATTCGATGCTGCATGCTGCGGTGCATAATTTTCCGTGGCTGCCTGTCCGTCGGTTTCTGCTGGATCGGTACCATTCTGATCAGCACATTGCGGATGTGACCTGTCCACTGCTCCAGTTTCACGGAGACCAGGACACCATTGTTCCTCTGAAACTAGGCCGACGACTGAATGAGCTGGCACCGGCGGCCAGTTCAGACGGGAGGCCGAAAGTCTTCAGGGTGTTTCCCGTTAAGTTTTTGATAAACATTCATGATTGATTCTCCAGTAATTCCTTGCGTCGCAAATCAGCGGCTTCTCTAACTCGCTCCGCCCATCCTGATTTTTTATGCGTTGTCAGCATGCGCCGCAGATTCGGGATGAAATTCGCAGGCTGCAGGGCTGAACGTTGGCGCGGACTTTGTACCTGTTTCGCAACTGCTACGGTGTGGAGCCACAACAGGCGGGAGGATTGATGATGCGTTGGGGCACAG
>JALQWE010000320.1:0-4841 GCA_023258825.1 Planctomycetaceae bacterium
GTCCCCTCGTTAATCCGAACGCCATTTGTTGGCCAGGTCGATGCTGCGGAAAGACATCACTGCGAAAATTCGGACACACGAGACCCACTGGTGCCCCGAACGCCCTCCAACCAGACTCGATGGCGTCTCCTTGGTGGGCCGATTTCATCGACCAATCGCCGGGCACGACCGCGCTGAATCCCGGCACCAATGCCAGGTGGTAAAACTGTATACAATTCACCAATAACTGTATACAATTCGCAGACCGTCTTGTTGCAACGCAGTTGCCGGCCACTTAAACTGAATGCATGAGCACAATCCAAACCAGCACAACTCTCCAAACATCCGCGAAGGTGATTTCCACCACTCGCATGGAACGTCGTCGCCCGAAACTTGCAGAACAGGTGGCTGAGCGAATTCGCAGGGACATCATTTCCGGACGCCTGAGTCAGGGCGCCATGGTGGCTGAGATCCCCACAGCACGCCGGTTGAATGTCAGTCGCGTCCCCGTTCGGGAAGCGTTGCTGGTCCTTGAGCAGGACGGTCTGCTGGTCAGTGAAAGCAATGGGCGGTGCCGCGTTCGTACGCTGACAAATACTGACTTTCATGAGATCTATGGCATTCGCCTGATGCTGGAAACGACTTCCTTTCGCCTCGCAGCACTTCAGCACACCTCAGCCGATCTCAAATCACTGCAGAACAATATCAGGCTGATGGAACGTGCGAGGTCACTGCACAAGGTGACCTTACTGGATCTGGAATTTCACCAGCAGATCATGCAGATCAGCCGTCAATCGCGACTGTTGCATCTGTGGCAGACCATGCGTAGTCAGGTGCAGTTGTTCACGGCCATTCTGCAGCGTGAGATCAGTGTCGTCATTTCCAGTGTCCGCGACGTTTCGCTGCAGGCTCACCAGGCCTGTCTGCAGGGAATCGCCTCGCGGGATCCGGATATTGCCGGCCGCTGCGCTCTCGAACATCTGGAACCATGGCAAGCATGGCTCAGGTCAACTCGCCCGGAAGGTGGTGTACGATGAAAACAGCCGTACAAGTAATGAAGATGATGTGCCGCATCACCAGCACCGTGCATCGTCTGGCCGTCCTGTTGCTGCTCATGCAATCCGCGGCAGCAGATGAACGGTTTTTTGAGACTTCGATTCGTCCCCTGCTGGCAGAACGCTGCCTGGGATGTCATTCGGCAGCCACCGGCAAGACACAGGGTGGCCTGGCACTCGACACTAAATCCGGTTGGCAGAAAGGTGGAGACTCCGGGCCCGCTATTGTCCCGG
This sequence comes from Planctomycetaceae bacterium, assembly GCA_023258825.1. GTDB lineage: Bacteria > Planctomycetota > Planctomycetia > Planctomycetales > Planctomycetaceae > SXXK01. The sequence continues at coordinate 1,269 of JALQWE010000320.1, forward strand.
GTGATGTCGATCGCAGCCTGTTGATTCGCGCCGTTCTCTACCACGACGATGGTCCTCAGATGCCCCCGGCAGATGCCGGAGGGAAACTCAGGGACGCAGAAATCGCGTTGCTGACGCAGTGGGTTCAGCAGGGAGCTTTTGACCCACGCACAGAAATGGCTCGCCGTGGAGGTCTGACGGAATCACAGATTCGCAACTGGTGGTCCTTCCAGCCACCGAAAGCCATTGCTGTCCCGGAGATTTCCGGTGGCGGCAATGAAATTGACCGCTTTATTCTTCAGAAACTGGCTGCTGCCGGGCTGAAACCTGCTCCGGAAGCCGACCGCCGGACTCTCATCCGCCGTGTGACCTATGATCTGACAGGATTACCCCCGACGGCAGACGAAGTCGACGCTTTTCTGGCCGATCAGTCTTCAACCGCATGGCAGAACCTGGTCGAACGACTACTGCAGTCACCCCGCTATGGCGAACACTGGGGACGACACTGGCTGGATGTGGTGCGGTATGCTGACACCGCCGGCGAAAACACCGACCATCCGATTCCCGATGCGTGGCGTTATCGCAACTGGGTGATTTCCGCATTCAACAATGATCTGCCCTATGATCAATTTGTTCGCGATCAGATTGCCGGCGACCTGATCCATGCCGGAGGCTCTGCTGAAGAATATGCTGCCGGAGTCACCGGCACAGGGTTTCTCGCAATCGCTCGTCGCTTTGACCACGACAGTGACAAGTTCATGCATCTTACCTTTGAAGATGCGATCGACACGATGGGGCAGGCATTTCTGGGACTCTCCGTTGCCTGTGCACGATGTCATGATCACAAGTTCGATCCCATCACAGCACACGACTACTATGCACTTTATGGTATTCTGAACAGTACGCGTTTTGCCTTCCCGGGGTGCGAAGCCAAACAACAACCGCGAGACCTGATTCCTCTGCTTCCACCAGACGCATGGGAAAAAGTCGTGCAGCCCTTCGACCAGCAAATGTCCGCACTGGATGCAGAACTGAAGTTGTTGCAGGACCGTCAAATGTCCGCGGTGGCAGCTTTCCGAGATACGGCGGCAGCGGCCACGGAACTGCTGGCTGAGGGAATTGTTGCTGACGGCGGTAATGCCGCGCTGAGCGATGCCGCAGGCAATCCACTCAGCCCGATCACGATCAGTTCCGGACAAATGCTGCAACTGATCATCGACCCGGACAACAACTACGGAGCGGACACGACACAGATTGAGTGGCAGATCGCGGAAGTCGCCGGACAGCAACGAAGCTGGCAACTGACGGACGATGTGATCACTGACTTTCTGGCCGCAAACCCGCACAGTGATCGCTACGGAAATCCAGCCACATGGCTGTTCCTTGACGCTCGTGGCGGCCCCAGTCTGCTCACAGATTCCGTGCGGGATTCGTCAGGAACGACAGGACTGCTGGTCTGGCGAACCGGCGACAATCCATCTGTCTTCGTCAACGCCACGGAACAGTCACTGAATCTCTGGACTCCTCTGCCCCCGAAAAGCCTGTTCGTGCATCCTGCTCAGGACGGCCCGGTGGCCGTGGCCTGGATCAGCCCCTTCGATGGTCAGGTTCAGATTCGTGGTCACGTGATTGATGCCCACCCCGGTGGCCCGAATGGAGTCCGCTGGCGACTGGAACGACACACCAGCAACCTTTCGATCGCCGTTCAGCAACTGGCTGGCTTCAGCAAACAACGGCAGCCACTGCTGACGCAGCGTGAACAACTGCTCGCCCGGGCACCAGCTCGTGAGATGGCCTACGGAGTGACCGAAGGGAATCCGGGGAACGTGCGGATGCACCTTCGCGGAGACCCGGAAAAACAGGGTGACGAAATCCAGCGACGCTGGCTGGAGATCCTGGGCGGACACCTCGTACCGGAAGGCGCCGGCAGCGGTCGGCGGCAACTTGCCGAGTGGCTGACGGATCCAGCCAATCCGCTCGTCGCAAGGGTGATTGTGAACAGGATCTGGCAGAAGCATTTCGGTAAGGGTCTGGTGTCCACACCCAACGATTTCGGAACCCGCGGACACCAGCCCACCCATCCGGAATTGCTGGACTGGATGGCTCTCCGATTTCAGGAAACAGATTGGAGTGTGAAGGCGATGCATCGTCTGATCCTGCACTCCGCAACCTGGCGCCAGGCCTCATTGGCGACGGCCCAGACAGATTCTGAGCGGTCAAGAGAGATTGATCCGGCTAATCAGTTGTACTGGCGATTTGATCGACGGCGGCTCAGCGCTGAAGAACTTCGGGACAGCCTGCTCCTTGCCAGCGGTGAACTCGACACGACCCCGGGCGGTCCGCACCCTATTCCCCCTTCCAGCACATGGAGTTTTTCGCAGCATGTGCCGTTTTCCGGTGTCCCCGAAACGAATAAACGCAGCGTTTATCTGCTGACACTGAGAAATCGCCGCCACCCTTTCCTTGGCCTGTTCGATGGTGCAGATCCGAATGCCACGACGCCGGTGCGTCAGGTAACGACCGTTCCCACGCAGTCTCTGTACTTCATGAATGATGAATTCTTCCATGGCCGATCAGTCGTGTTGGCGCAGAAGCTTCTGGAGAATCCAGACGAAGTGAGCCGACTCACCGATCTGTTCCGAACACTCCTGCAGCGATCTCCGACACCGTCAGAGCGTCAGACCATCAAGAGGTTTCTCGACGAATATCAGATTGCCGTGCAGGACTTGCCAGCTGCTGAACAGACAGCGGCAGTCTGGGCCGCTGCCGCCCGCCTGCTGATGTCTTCGAATGAATTTCTGTATCCGGATTAAAACGCCCTGTGATGCTGTGGCTTGACGCCCGGCGTCCATGATCACGCATTCTTGTGGTCTGTCACATCCACCGTCTTTCCCACCCCACGAAAGTGTCATCCGACACATCGCCCCTGCAGGACATCGGACCTATGTCAGTTCATCGCCGTCACATTCTGCAATCCGCTGTGGCAGGATCTCTGCTGATGCCGGGACTGCTCAGCGAACTTCTGGCGACTGAATCCGCTGATCCCGTCGCACCGATTTCGCCGCACTTTCCCGCCAAAGCAAAGTCTGTGATTTTTCTGTTCATGAGCGGTGGTGTGTCGCACGTGGATTCGTTCGACTATAAGCCAGCCCTGATCGCAGATCATGGGAAAGAAGTCATGTTCGATCACCCGGAGACTCGCAACCGACCGGGCTACGAGAAGATCTTCCTGAAACGTCCGGGCTGGGCGTTCAGGCCGCGTGGGCAGAGTGGCATTGAGCTGAGTGATCTGTTTCCAGCCATCGCGCAGTTGGCCGATGACATCACCTTTATCCGGTCGATGCATACAAGCCACTCAAATCACTACAACGCCACGCTCGGAATGCATACAGGCTCGTTCGCATTTGCCCGCCCCAGCATTGGTGCCTGGCTCAGCTACGGCCTGGGAACCCTCAATCGGAATCTGCCATCGTTTCTGGTGCTGGCCCCTCAGATGCCGTACGCCGGCACACAGGTCTGGGCCTCGGACTTTCTTCCGGGTGCACATCAGGGGACCCGCGTGTTTCCCGGACCGGAGCCCGTGGCCAACCTTGC
>JALQWE010000320.1:4851-5129 GCA_023258825.1 Planctomycetaceae bacterium
CGGCGAGTCTCGTCGTCCCGGCGCCAGCAGCTGGAACTTTCCACACTGCAGATGCTGAATGCCTCGCACCAGGAAACTCGTACTGACGACACTCAGCTGGCCACTCGTATCAGAGCCTTTGAAACGGCGTTCGGGATGCAGAGTGAGATGCCGGAGGCACTGAATATGGCCGAAGAAACCGAGGACACTCTGCAGCTTTACGGCATGACGCGGGACACGAAAGACGGATTTGGCTGGCAGTGCCTTGCTGCCCGGAGACTTGTGGAGCGCGGAGTCCG
>JALQWE010000031.1 GCA_023258825.1 Planctomycetaceae bacterium
CCTTGTCCGCGGCGAAGGCCCTCTCCACCTGTTCCGGGATCGCCCCCTGGGGCACCGTCGTCTCCAGTGTGTGGCGCCACAGGTCGCACATGAGGCATCGCCAGGGACATTCCCGATTGGTCAGGAAGATCGTGCTGACGTCTTCCAGGCAACCGTGCCGCGAATACTCGGGCTCATTCAGAAAGTGCCACGGTTTCCACGGATCGACATCATGCCTGGGACCCCGTGCGCTGAGGATGCGTTGGGTCAGAGTCTCCGGCATGTTGCCCCCGTCCCGTTCTGTCCACTCAGGACATCATCAGTCCCACGGCGGCCGCCGCAGCATCCCACAACCACTGTGGCTTCAGGAAGACCATCACCGTTGCGATGGAACAGATGGCACCCGCCAGCACTGAGGTTGATCGTGGTTCCGCGTCCACAACCGTGCGGCTCTTTTCAAAGTACATCACACCGATAATTCGCAGGTAGTACGCTGCCGCAATCACGGCGTTCAGTGCCAGAGTCATGGCCAGTGTGCGGCTCATTTCCGTGTTCTCACTCCACGCTGCCACAAACAGGTTGAGCTTTGCCAGAAAACCACCAGTTGGGGGCAGACCGCTCAGACCGAAGACGCAGACGCTGAGCATTAGCGCTGTGGCAGGATGTGTCTGACTCAATCCATGCAGGTCTTCCAGCGAACGGATAGGCTTCTGACGAGTACCGGCGGCGCTGAGCAGGGCAAACACGCCGATGGACATGATCCCGTACACAGGCAGGTAGAACATCAGAGCGGCCAGACCACTGGCGGCGTCCGGAATGGTCGCACCAAAGGAACTGGCAACCGCAAAACCCACCAGCATGTAGCCGCCATGGGAAATACTGGACCATGCGAGCAACCGCAGGACGTTTTTCTGACGCAGAGCCATCACGTTGCCAAAGGTCATCGTGATAATCGCGATCAGGGAAACGAGAAACCGCGTGGAATCGGCGGGCGACCACGCCGCCAGCTTTGTCACACCCATGCACGCCGGGAACACCTGCAGCAGAGCGACAAACCCAACCACTTTGGGCAGGAATGACAGCATGGCAGATGAGGACGGTGCCACACCCTGAAACACGTCAGGAGCATAGTAGTGGAAGGGAACGGCCGTCAGTCGGAAACTGAGTCCGGCGAGGATCATGATCAATGCGGCTGACAGCATCGCATGCTCAAACCCCGGCTGAGCACTGACAGCACGCTGAGTCAGCAGAGACAGATTGGTTGTGCCCGTCAGACCGAACACCCAGCTCAGGCCGAACAGAACAAACGCAGAGGAGAAGATGCTGAGCAGAAAATACTTGATGGTGGCTTCGCGTGACATCCAGTCCTGACGGCCGAGATACAGCAGGATGTATGTCGGGATACTGACCATTTCCAGGCCCAGAAAAATTCCGACCAGATCATTGGAGAGTGCTACAAAATTCACCCCGGCCAGAATCGCCAGCAGACACGCAAAAGACTCCGCCGCAATCGAATCTTCCGTCTGATCCCAGAGGATCAGCGTCAGCAGCAGACCGGCAATCAGTGTCATGCCGCGGATGTACCAGGCAAACTCATCCGGCTGGAATGGGCCGATGGCCGCCACGTCCAGCGGAGCCTTCAGCCAGGCCCACAGTGCGCACAACAGCGACAGACTCGTGAGCACTCCCCAGCGATGTCGCAGACCCGCCGAGGCCTTTCCGGTTTCGCTGACCAGAAAAGGGGCGGCAAGGAACATAATACAGACCGTGGCAATCAGAATGATCTCGGGAATAATCAGTCCGGCTGCCTGGTTGAGGTCTTGAAATGCGGGCACGGGTCAGTCTCAACATCAAAGAAACATAATTTCGAAAAACACAACGATGCGTCCAGAGCACTACTCCGCGGACGCCTCCACCGCTGGCGTCTCCGACGGAGCGCCTTCTGCCGCATTTCGCGGAACCTTTTCCAGATGATCCACCACCGCCTTGATGTCCGGGCGAATCATATCAAGCAACGGGCCGGGCTTCACACCGATCCACAGACACAGAATGGCCAGAGGTGCGATCGCCAGAAACTCGCGAGGATTCATGTCGTCAACGTCGTGATCCCCATGATGCGGCTCGACAAGCGTCCCGAAAAACACCTTCTGCACAGCGGTCAACAGATACCACGCTCCCAGAATCACACCCGTGGTTCCAAGTGCGGAATAGACAGGATTTGCTCGAAACATCCCAGCCAGCGACAGAAACTCACCCACAAATCCGTTCAGCCCCGGCAGCCCGATGCTGGACATGGAAATGAACACCATGAAGACGGCAATTCGCGGCAGGCGTGTCGCAAGACCACTCATCTCCGACATCTCACGCGTGTGGTATCGCTCATAAATCATGCCCACAATGATAAACAGAGCCCCCGTGGACAACCCATGGTTGATCATCTGCAGCACGCTTCCGGTGATGCCCTCGGTGTTCAGTGCGAACAGGCCCAGCATGCAGAAACCAAGATGCGCTACCGAACTGTAGGCCACCAGCTTTTTAATGTCGGTCTGTGCCAGAGCACACAGCGAACCGTAAATGATGCCAATCACGGACAGCAGGCCAATCACCGGCAACCCGATGGCCACTGACGCCTCTGGAAACAGGGGCAGGCAGATTCGGAGAAAGCCATAACTGCCAAGCTTCAGCAGGACACCCGCCAGCACAATACTGCCTGCCGTGGGCGCCTCAACGTGAGCCAGCGGAAGCCAGGTGTGAAATGGAAACACAGGCACTTTGATCAGAAATCCCATCGACACGGCGATGAACAGCGTGGTCTGCAACTGAGCCGGAATGGGATGCGCCTTTAACCACGCCGAAAGTGCCGGCAGTGATGTCAGGTTTGCCGGCCCCGTCGGATCCACAGAGGCGTACAGTACGACGTAAATCAACCCCGAAAGCGTGACCAGACTTCCAGCCAGCGTGTACAGGAAAAACTTCACCGCCGCCCACTTCCGCTCTTTACCACCCCAGACGGCAATCAGGAAGAACAGCGGAATCAGGGTCATTTCAAAGAACACGTAGAACAGAATCAGGTCAAACGAACAGAAGACGCCGACCAGCCCCGTCTCCAGCAACAGCAGCGCGGCATAAAACTCCGCCGCCCGATCCTGAATGGATTCCCATGAAATCAGGATGGCCGAAACTGTGAGCAGCGTCGTCAGGGCGATCATCGCCACACTGATCCCATCCACTCCGAAGTACAAATCCAGCTGCATCCGACCGGACTTCAGCCAGGTGTGCACATATTCGACCTTGGGCTGCAGCACCGAATCCGGAGAGACCGTGGATGTCAGCGGCTTCATGCCGGATTCCAGAGACATCGCTCCGGCCGAATGGTACCGAGCCAGCAGAAACACAGAACAAAGCAGGGCCAGTGAGCCCCCGCAGACCGCGACCCAGCGAGCGTTGGCTGTCGCCAGCGATGACCGAAACAGCATCAGTAAGACGGCTGTGACGGTGGGAATCGCCAGAGTGATGAAGAGAAGTGCTTGCATGAAAGTGACGCCAATCGCAATCAGTGAAAAACTGTCAGAAAACTCCGGGACCGCACAACACCTGAAACATCACAGCAGGGTCATCGCCAGCACCACCGCAGCCACCATACCAATCCACATCACCCCGGCGTAGGCTGTGACCGGTCCGCCCTGCAGACCCTTCAATCGATCGCTCAGTGTCCGCGGTACCCGGGCAACACCATCAATCAGCCCGTCAATCACCAGCCGATCAAACAACGTCGACAACCAGGCAATGGCCCGCAGCGGGAACACCACCAGAACCAACAGGATCTCGTCCAGGAAGAATTTCCCCTGCGACAACGCATAAAAAGGCTTCAGGACAGTTGCGATCTTCGCTGGCACCGTCGGCATCGCGACATACAACATCCACGCCAGTCCAATCCCCGTCGTTGCAATGAAGACGCTCAGTGCCATCACGTCGAGATGAAAGTGGCCTTCCACTGGCGTCAACCCTGTCGTCCGCTGCAGGTAGCCAGCGAACAGATGAGTCGGCCCGACGGCCAAGCCAATCAACAACGCACTGACGGCCAGAATTCGCAGTGGCCACGCCATGATCGGAGTGGCTTCGTGCGGATGATGTCCAGCCTCTTCCGGGAATTTCTCCGGACCGCAGAAGGTCATGAAGTAAGCCCGGAATGTGTAAAACGCAGTCAGCAGAGCCGTCAGAGAGGCAATCACCAGCACAATGCCAAAGAACAGCCCGTACTGACTGGTCTTCGCAGCGGCAATCAGGACCGCCAGAATCTCGTCCTTGCTCCAGAAACCTGCCAGCAGAGGCACACCGGCGAGGGCTGCGGCACCGACCAGAAACGTCCAGTGTGTGATCGGTAATGCACGCTTCAGTCCACTGAATCGCCGCATGTCAATCACGTCACCCATGGCGTGCATGACACTTCCGGCCGCCAGAAACAGCAGAGCCTTGAAGAAGGCATGAGTGAACAGGTGAAACATCCCGGCCGTGACCGCTGGAGTCACCAGTTCGGCACCCGCGGCACCACAGCCCAGTGCCATGAACATAAAGCCCAGCTGGCTGACGGTCGAATAGGCCAGAACACGCTTGAGGTCGGTTTGAGTCAGGGCGATCAGAGCCGCAAGGGCGGCGGTAATCGCACCGGTACCCGTCACCGTCAACTGGACCAGCGGAGCATACTCAAACAGCGGGGTACAGCGAGCCACCAGGTAAATCCCCGCGGTCACCATGGTCGCCGCGTGAATCAACGCGCTGACAGGCGTCGGCCCTTCCATCGCATCCGGCAACCAGACCTGCAGAGGAAACTGAGCGGATTTGCCCATCGCTCCAAGGAACAGACAGAAACAGATGGCCGGCATCAGCGACGGGGCGACTGAGTGCAATCGGGCAATCGTCGCTGGGTTACCGAGCACATCGCTGAAACTGACGGATCCAAACGAGGTCCAGATCAGAAAGATGGCCATGATCAGACCAAAGTCACCAATACGATTGACAACAAACGCCTTCTTTGAGGCCGCCGCTGCGGACGGCTTGTGGAACCAGAAACCAATCAACAGGTAACTGCAGAGCCCGACCATTTCCCAGAACACAAACAACAGCACAAAGCTGTTGGCCATCACCAGCATGCACATGGAAAACACAAACATCGAGACCGCAGCGAAGAATCGCGGATACCCTGCGTCGTGATGCATGTAGCCGGATCCGAACATCGCAACCAGCAGACTGACGCCGGTGACCATCGACAGCATGATCGCAGAGATCGAATCCACGCGCAGTTCGAACGGCACCTCCAGCTTGCCCACGTGCAGCCATTCAAAACCGAAGGCGACAATCTCCGGACCGACCTTTGGTTCCGCATCGGATTTGGCCTTCAGCGCGGCCACGGCAGCGGCCAGTCGCGACTCTTCCGATTCCCCGGACGCAGCACTGCCTCCGTCCGTTGATTCAGGCTGCGCTGTGGCAGCCTCGCCCGCAGGCTGCTCTGCCTGAGCCGTCGCGTCTTCTCCTGCACGCCAAATCTCGGGCTTGTTGGCCTGTGAGTCCACGGAGGGCAGCGAATACAGGAGCACCAGTGAACTGAGAAACGAGACCGCCAGCGCTGACCAGCAGGGCAGGTGGCTTCTGTACTTCAGCACCTTCGGACCGAGCAGAGCCGTTACGATGGCGGATGCCAGTGGTGCCACCGGAATCAGCCAGAGAAGCGGATAGAGCAGTTCTTCAGACATATTGGCCAGCTTCCAGCCGTTAAGACCGGGCTTCAGAGTAAAACGCGGTGTCAGGAGTCAGTTTCAGACGTGGTGAACAGCGAACTGTTCGGGTGAGCATCAGCAAACTGAGCCCTGCGGTTCCGCAGCGATCTCCGTTCAAAGACGCCCTGTCGATGTTATGGGTGCCCGGCTGTTCCCACCGGAGCCACTCCGGCCGGTGTCAGTTTCGGAATCCCATCGTAGGCGGACGTGGACACCGCCGCTGGCAGGGATTCTCCCTGATCCGGTGGGTTCACATCCGATTCCCGCAATTCCGACCACAGCCGAATATCCAGCGAATGCGACTTGCGATACAGCGAAAGCACCAGCGACAACGCCAGCCCCGCTTCACACGCCGCAACCGTCAGCACGAAAATTGTGAAGGCCTGCCCCTCGCTGTTCTGATGGATCTTTCCGAAGGTGACCAGCGACAGGGACACCCCGTGCAGCATCAACTCGGCGGAAAGCACCAGCAGAATCAGATTGCGACGTGTGACAAAACCAATGGCGCCCAACACAAACAACCCGGCAGCCACCAGCAGAATTCGAATTTCTTCAGGTCCGAAAGGTACAGACATCAGAGAGCCCCCTCTTCACGTCGAGGTGCGATCGCAATGGCGCCAATGCTGGCCACCAGAAGCAGAGTTCCTGCCAGTTCCACCGCGAACAGATAGTCGCCGAACAAGGACCGTCCCAGCCCCTTCATGCTGCCCACCGGTGCCTTGCTGTCGGCGCGGCTGAGGAAGTTCGGGATGGCCGGAGGCTGAGGTGCAATGACCGGCTTCGTCGGATCAAGTGCCACCATCGTACCCGGTTGTTCAGCAGGTGTTTCCGCAGCCACAATCTCAACCCGCTCATAACGCGGAGGATCGGACTGCAGCACCATGGCCATTGATCCCAGAAACACAAAGGCTCCCAGACTTGCCGGCCAGACCTGCTGAGAACGCTGATCATAGCCCGCCGCACCACTCTGCTGCGCCAGCATGATCACGAACAGGAAGGTCACAATCACAGCACCCGCATACACGATGATCGTGGCGGCCGCCAGAAACGGAGCACTCTGCAGCATAAACAAACCACAGGTGCACAGAGTCGCAATGGCAAACCACAACGCGCCATACACTGGATTCCGCGAGGAAATCATCAGAACTCCGCCGCCGAGCGCGCCGGTGGCGAAGACCCAGAACATCACTTCACTGGCCAGATCTGAATTGCTCTTTCCACAGCCTGCAAAAAACGACAACAGGCCCGCGACGGCAATGAGCACACCGGTTCGCGGAGTTCGGGAGGCTCCCGACTTTCGTCCAGGCATCAGCCAGAGCAGGCCGATCGCCCAGAGCACAAGTCCCAGCACGGTGGCCGGGTGCTGCTGCATCCAACTGTTCATCGCTGACCCTCCACTCCGGTCGTCCTGATCACGCCCGCGGTTTCTGCTTTTGCCGACCGATCCGACTGCGGAACTCCTGTGGCCGGACCCAACGCCGGCAACTGCTGAAATTCAGACGCTGGTCCCAGCACGCCTCGACGCGTCCGCACGGGGTCCCGGGCGTCATTTCGGGTGCGATCAAACACACCCAGCAATTTCTCGCGATCGTAGAGCAGGTCAGAACGCGACTCCCCGGTCAGGTCGTAAATATGAGTCAACTCGATGGCGTCCACCGGGCAGGCCTCTTCACACATGCCGCAGTAAATGCAGCGCAACTCGTCCAGTACGAAAGACTTCGGGAACTTGTCCCGGTCCGGCCACTCCGGAGGTGCAGCCTGCGCTTCAATGGTGATGCAATTGGCCGGACAGGCCGTCGCACACATCATACACGCCACGCACTTCACCCGGTCCTTCTCGTCCCGGTTCAGACGATGCACTCCGCGATAGTGCAGAGGCAACTCGGGTTTCACCTCAGGGTACTGCTGAGTCACGGGTTTACGGTCCACCACGTGCTTCAGAGTCGTCTTCAGGCCCTGCATAATGGCGGGAACAAAGGTCGACTCCCAGAACCCAAGCTCCGGTTCCTCGACCCACCGCACATTCTTCTTTTTTGCTGTCTGTGACATGTTTTCAAACCTCTGAACTCACTGAGGAAACTTACCAGTTTCCGGCTGATTCCCCAATCCGTTGCCGCTACCCCGATAGGTCGTCTGCGAACACCCGCGTTGTTCTAGTGTGCTGCCGAATGGCCCGATGCGTGTCCGGCACCGTGTCCGTGTCCCGCGTGACCGTGTGCCGCCGTTGCCTTACGCCGCACGTACCCAGGCTTCGCACGCCGCTCAGCTTCCCGCAGCGAGGCACTGATCATGCCCCATGCTGCAAACAGCATCAGCGACCCCGGCAGCAACCACCAGCGACTGACACCAAAATGCGCACAGAACATGACCATCAACAGGTTGGCCAGGGACAACGGAATCATCACTCGCCATGCCAGCTCCATCAGCTGGTCAAAACGAAATCGAGGAATCGTCCACCGCAGCATAATGATCACGCAGATAAAGAAAAATGCTTTGCTGACCAGCACCAGCAGCTTCACCAGCCAGGCTCCAGCATAGGCACTGTCCGCTTCCGCAATCCCCGGAAAATGCCAGCCCCCAAGGAACAGAATCGAGGTCAGGAAGCTGATGGTGATCATGTGCGTGTATTCGCCCAGGAAGAACAGAGCCCATTTCAGAGCACTGTATTCCGTGTGCCAGCCACCCACCAGTTCCTGTTCACATTCGGCAAGGTCGAAGGGCAGTCGGTTGGCTTCTGCCAGCGAAGCAGTGAAAAACATCAGGGCCGCAAGCGGCTGAAACCAGATGTTCCAGGCCATGATCCCGCCAGCAACCTGCTGCTGCATGATCTGCTCAAGGTTCAGGGTTCCGGAGAGCAGGGCGATCCCCAGCACGGACATTCCCAGCGGGATTTCATAACTGACAACCTGCGCACTGGCTCGCAGCGCCCCAAGTGCACTGTACTTGTTGTTGGAGGCCCAGCCGCCCAACACGATCCCGTACACCGCAAGACTGCCGACCGCGAAGATAAAGACCAGTCCGATATCGATGTTCGGGGCAATGATGAAGCGAATGAAGGACGGCGCTGCCGTATCACCAACCGGTCCGAACGGAACCACGGCGAAGGCCAGCAGAGCTGTGAAGACCGAAATCCCTGGCGCGATCAGAAACAAGATCCGATCGACATGGCTGGGGATGACTTCCTCTTTCAGCAGCAGTTTCAATCCATCTGCCAGCGGCTGAAACAGTCCCATCGGCCCGACACGATTTGGCCCGACGCGGTCCTGCATCCACGCGGACAGCTTTCGCTCCAGCAGAATCAGGTAGTTGCATACGCCCGGGATGGCTCCCACGACGGCGGCGATTGTGATCAGTGTGATCAGAAGTTGCGGCATGGCTATTCGGTCATCGAGTAAAGGACTCGGAATTCAAACGTTGAACACAACGACTCACCACAGCACTTACACAGCACCCGCCGGTTGAGCGGCATTCAGCAACACTCCATCGGCTTTCAAGGCCGGATCTGACAGACCCGCAAGGGCTGTCACCTGCGCGGCAATCTCCGAACGAACAACGTCGGTCTGCACCAGTCCGGTTCGCTCCGTCAATTCCCACAGAATCCGGGAATCCGGACGCGTTCCATCCGGGCCTCGAACGGATCGGCGAATCAATTGCGCCAACCCCTTGTGATTGACCACAACGCCTTCACGCTCGACAAATGTTCCTGACGGCAGCACGTGCGTCGCGTGTTTCAGCACCGGCGATGGCAGAAAGTCCTGCACAATCACCGTCTCGACCTTACTGAAGGCTTCGGCCTGCAGTTCGGAAATCCAGCCGTCCGGGTCGCCACCCGCGAGGTACACCGCACCAAACTGACCGGTCGATGCCAGTCGGAGCAGTTCTTCGAAGGGCATGACGTCCTTCGTGAAGTGTGACAGCACCGCCTGAACGCCCGCCCGATTCGGACATTTCTCCGCCCGAATCGTAAACTTCACAGGCTCAACCACGTTGCCTCGCACGTCTTTCGGGAAATGATCGTCCTGACCTTCGACGCGCACCGGACCCATCGCCAGCACTGCGTCCGGTGACAGTGATTTGAGGAAGCTGGCCAGAATCCAGGCTTCTTCGACGGTCATCCACGGAGACAGCACGGCTGCAATCTTCGTTCGTCCGGCCGCTGCCGTCTTACGCAGTGCTGCACGAGCTGACGCGACAATCTGGTCCCAGTCCCGCGAAACCACCTGGCCATTGGTCCGCATCTCAGGGGCGCTGAGCCGCTGATCGGAATGAGTGTACTTCCAGCCAAATCGGCCCGCGTCGCACATAAAGTGCCCCTGAGCCTTTTCGTTGGCTCGCGGCTTGAGCCGGTAGACGCGTTCGTCGTTCTGGTCCACGGTCACACTGCAGCCGGTGCTGCAGCCGGTGCACACCGAGTTGGTGCTCTTCAGCCACCACACACGCTGCTGATACAGGAAATCCTTGCTGCACAGAGCCCCGACGGGACACAGGTCCACGACGTTGCCTGCCAGCGGGTTGTTGACCGGATGCCCGGGGAAAATGTCGATCTCTTCATGGCTGCCGCGGCTGACCACCTGCAGTTCGGAAGACCCAGAAACTTCGCGGGTGAATCGAACACAACGAGTGCACATGATGCACCGGTCTGTGAACAGTGTGATCTGATCGCCGATGTACGTCTTGTCCGGTTTGATATTCTTGGGCTCATTCAACCGGCTGTAACCACGGCCATAATTGAAGCTGTAGTCCTGCAGATAACATTCTCCGGCCTGGTCGCAGGTCGGGCAGTCCAGCGGATGATTCAGCAGCAGATACTCCAGAGTCGCCTTGCGGGCGTCTTTGACTTTCTGGCTGTCTGAAATGATCACCGTGCCGTCTTTCGCCGGGGTCTGACAGCCCGGGACCAGCTTGGGCTGCATGGCCACAGTGCCGTCCGGTTTGCGATCGCCCACTTCGACAAGACACATGCGGCAACTGGCCACCACCGACAACGCCGGGTGCCAGCAATACGCCGGGATCTCAACGCCGACCTTTGCGGCCGCCTGAATACAGTTCAGCCGCTCACTGGCGCCGATCTCAACGTCTTTACCGTTTACTGTTACTGTTGGCATGCTGGTACCTGATCGCTGAACTCAAATCCTGAGAATTCTGTCTGCCGGGCCCCGGCGAATCACAGCTCACGTCTGCTGATTCGCTGAAGCCACGGCCTGCGTTCTGTCTGTCGTTCGGTCCGGTGCCTGCTGATCAAACACCGGGTTCATTTGCGGCTGGTGCCCGCTGCCGACACGCCTTAAGGACGGTCGACAACTTTCAGGTTCTACGGCCGCTGCAATACGGCAGTGAGGTTCTGATCAGCAACACCAGGCCCTGTTTTCAATCTCTCGCTTCTTCAATCATTCCTTCAGTGCACGGCCATCAGCTTCTGGGCTGAGGTGACCGTGGCACGCTGTCCACGAATGTAGTCTTCGAACTCCCCACGGAACTTGCTGATGGCATTCTTCACCGGCCATGCAGCCCCGTCGGACAGTCCGCAGATCGTCGTCCCTGGAATAATCCCCATCGATCCTGCCACTTCCAGCAGCAGGTCCAGGTCTTCCACGCGACTGTTTCCCGTGCGGATTCGTTCCAGAATCTTGGTCATCCAGGCAGTGCCTTCACGACACGGCGTGCATTGCCCGCAGGATTCGTGAGACATGAACCGGCAGCAGTTGTACAGCACGTCGACCATGCTGGTCTGGTCGTCGACAACCACCACCGCAGCCGTTCCCAGTCCCAGACAACCCACTTTGCCCGGTCCGGCGAAGTCCAGCTTCGTGTCCAGTTCCTTATCCGACAGAAAGCCCATGCTGATCCCACCGGGAACAACCGCCTTGGCCTTTCGACCTTTCCAGACACCCCCAGCGTGCTCTTCGATCAGCTCACGAGCTGTCACGCCCAGAGGCAGTTCCACACAGCAGGGTTTGGTCACATGGCCACTGACGCAGTACAGCTTCGGGCCGTAGCTGCCGGGGTCACGAGGATTGTTGGGATCCGGCGGCACGCCGATGGATTTGAACCATTCAATGCCGCGGTACAGGATCTGAGTCACGCAGCAGAGCGTCTCCACGTTGTTGACAATCGTGGGCTTGCGGAACAGGCCTTCAATGGCGGGGAAGGGGGGTTTAATACGTGGCCAGGCACGTTTCCCTTCCAGGCTTTCGATCAGCCCGGTTTCTTCACCACAAATGTAAGCCCCGGCACCACGGTGCAGCACGATGTCCAGGTTGAACCCGGTGCCCTTGATGTTCTGTCCCAGAATCCCGGCGGCGTAGCATTCCCGAATCGCCGCATCCAGAACTCGGTAGCTGGTTCCGTATTCGTAACGCAGGTACAGATAGGCTTTGTTGGATCGAATGGAGTGGCAGGCGAGGATGATGCCTTCGATCAGCTGATGCGGATCCTTCTCCATCAGGTAACGATTGTTGAACGTCCCCGGTTCACTCTCGTCCGCGTTGATGGCGAGGTAAATCGGTCCCGGGTGATCCTTGGGCAGGAAGGTCCACTTCAATCCCGTCGGAAACCCGGCACCACCCCGACCACGCAGCCCGGAATCCTTGACGATGTTGGTGACATCCGCCGGTGCCATGCTCAGGAATTCCTTCAGGCGGGAGTAACCTCCGTCGGCCTGATAGGATTTCAGTGACGCACTGTCCGGCTTATGAATGCGGGCGAAAAGTACTGGTTCAAACTTTGCCACAAGTGACCTCTGAGTCGTTGTGTGTGAGACAGTGATCAGGATTCCGGATGATTTCTGGTCAGTCTGTCTGATGTCCCCGTTACCGATGTGCTGTTCTGACGGTCAGGTGCTGATGTTGCAGAAAACATCAGAGCCTGTAGTTGTCAGAGCTTATCAATCAGAGCCGCCGCTGATTCCGGTGTGATGTCCATGTGACAGACGTCATCAACCAGAATGCAGGGTGCCCCTTCGCAGGCCCCCAGACACTCTGCAAATTCCACGGTGATTTTTCCGTCTGCCGAGGTCTGACCCGGATGGACTCCGTATTTATGACAGACCTTTTCCAGCAGCTCTTCGCCACCTCGCAGCATGCAGGAAATGCTGCGACAGAACCACACGCGGTGCTTGCCCAGCGGATGGTTTTCGTCCTTGAAGAAGTTGTAGAAGGTCATGGTGTAATGAACTTCTGACGGGTGCAGGTCCAGCAGTTCGGCAATCTCCACGATTGCTTCACGCGACACTGCTCGCAGTGTGTCATGCACCAGATGCAGTGCGGGGAGTGTGACCGCACGCTTGTTCGGGTACTTCGGGAACTCGGCCCGGATCTTCTCGCGAAGTTCTTCGCTCAGCACGCTCATTGTCAGTCAACCATCAGCTAAGGGTCAGAAAAATCAACGGTCGAGTTCTGCGGCGATGATGTTGATGCTTCCCAGAACCGCCACCACGTCACTGAGCTGGTGGTTGCGAATCAGGTGCGGAAACATCGAAAAGTGAATGAAGGACGGCGGACGTGTACGAGCTCGATACGCCCGAGTTTCGGCATTGCCCACAATGTAAAAGCCCAGCTCGCCGTTGGGCGATTCTGTGGCCGCATACACCTGCTCACGAGGCACATCGTAGCCTCGATTGGGCATGATCACTTCGAAGTGCTGGATCAGCCCTTCGATACTGCGATAGACGGCCGGCTTGGCTGGCAGAACCATGTCGGTTTCCACGCCGATATTCACCGGGCCACCCGGAATGTTTTCCACCGCCTGCTCGATAATCTTCAGACTCTCCAGCAGTTCCTGCATCCGCACCAGATATCGGGCGTAGCAGTCGCCGCCTTTTGAGCAGACGACGTCAAAGTCGAGATCTGCGTAGGCAAGATACGGCTCGTCGCGTCGCAGGTCCCGCTCCACTCCGCTGGCACGCGCCACCGGGCCGGCAGCACTGAAGTTGATCGCGTCTTCGCGGCTGAGATATCCGATGCCTTTGGTGCGATCCACGAAGATCCGGTTTTTGGTCAGCAGCCGGTCCACTTCTTCGTACACACGCGGAAATTCACGGACAAACTTCCGGACTCGATTGACCCAGTCCGTGTTGACGTCAAACAACACCCCACCAACGCGCGTGTAACTGGTGTGGAACCGCTGTCCGGATGCCAGCTCTACAATGTCGTAGATGTGTTCACGCTGCTGGAAGAAGTACAGGAACGCCGTGAAGCCGCCAAGGTCCAGTGCGGTGGTGCCCAGGTTCAGCAGATGGTCATGCATCCGCATCAGCTCGGCCAGGATCGTACGCAGATACCGACACCGCGGTGTCAGTTCAATTCCCAGCAGCTTTTCCACTGCGTGATGCCACGCAATCTCGTTGGCCAGCGGAGACAGGTAGTTCATCCGGTCCACAATGGTCACGTACTGATTGAAGTCCAGGTGCTCGCCCAGCTTTTCAAAACCGCTGTGCAGGTACCCGATGTAGGGGACCGCATTCAGCACCTTTTCGCCGTCCAGTGTGAGCACCAGACGCAGCGTCGTATGCGTCGCCGGGTGCTGAGGGCCGAAATTCAGCGTCCAGACGTATTCACGTTCGGCTGATTCTGTTTCCAGAGTATCTACAGGAGTCAGAGGCATGGAATGAGGCCAGACAAACAGAAGAACTGCGGTCACCACCGTCAGGCACCAGCCTGACAGTCCTGGAAATTACATTCAAATCACCGGGACATGCCCGTCAATACGTCAGCTGCCGGAACGAGTGATCACGGGGAAGTTGTGACGTTCGCCACGTCCCTTCAGCGGATAATCCTTTCTGAGCGGGAAGGCGTCAAACTCTTCCGGCATCAGAATCCGCCGCAGATCCGGGTGTCCCGTGAAGGTAATCCCGAACATGTCAAACACCTCACGCTCCATCCAGTCCGCAGCTTTCCACAGGGAATAGACAGATGTCAGAGTCGGGTTGGGCA
The DNA here is from genome assembly GCA_023258825.1 of Planctomycetaceae bacterium. Taxonomy (GTDB): domain Bacteria; phylum Planctomycetota; class Planctomycetia; order Planctomycetales; family Planctomycetaceae; genus SXXK01. The sequence goes on from JALQWE010000031.1 coordinate 14,684, forward strand.
GGTTCAATGCCGTCTGCACCGTCAGCCGTTCGCCGGAATCCATGTTGAGCAGCAGGTAGACGACCGTAAACCGATCCGTCGCCCCTTCATACTCCAGCCAGTCCACTGCGGTCAGGTCAATCAGCACACTGAAACCAAAGTCCGTTTTCAGTCCGCTGAGCACATCGAAGAGAACCGCGGCCGGCACGTCGACTCGCCGATTGTCCCGGAAGACATGTTCGGTGATGCCGCTCCCAAACCGTTCCTGCAGTACTGACAGCTCAACCATGATTCGCGGGTCCTTTCAGGGCAGTGCCGGTTGCCGCAGCGGAAAAGCCGCCCAGCTGCACGAGATTCGCGTCCTGAATCCGGTAACGTTCGTCCATGTCAAAAGGAGTTGGTCCGACGGGGGTATCGCGGATCGCAAATTCACGCCCCATCACCGTTCCTGTCCGACGTACCTTGGCCTGCATTTCAATCACCGCAGCCAGCAACTGCTCCGGACGCGGTGGGCATCCCGGGACGTACATGTCCACCGGAATGAACCGGTCCACTCCCTGCACCACGGCGTAGGTGTCGAACACCCCGCCGGAACAGGCACAGGCGCCCATCGAAATGCACCACTTGGGTTCTGGCATCTGCAGCCAGATACGCTGCAGGACAGGCAGCATTTTCATGACGACACGACCCGCCACAATCAGCAGGTCGCATTGCCGTGGACTGAATCGCATGACTTCGGCGCCAAACCGAGCCAGGTCGTGGCGTGAAGCCGCAGTGGCCATCAGCTCGATGCCGCAGCAGGCCGTCGCAAAAGGCATGGGCCACAAACTGTTGGAACGTGCCCAGTTGGCAGCTGCGTCCAGTTTGGTGATGAAGATATTTTCCGGAAGACCTACCGCCATCGAAAAACCCCTTTCCGCCACGCGTAGACCCAGGCGAGCGCCAAAGTGCCCATGAAGACCAGCATAATCCCGAAGACCGTGTCCCGCAGTTCGGGCGGAACACCAGCCTCACTATAGGCACTGACGGCCCATGGATACAAAAACAGCAATTCAACGTCAAAGACGAGAAACAGGATGGCGACCAGATAAAATCGCACATCAAAGGGCTGACGCGCATCACCCACAGGGTCCATGCCCGATTCGTAAGGCATGTCCTTGACTGGCGTCTTCTTTTTGGGGCCCAGCAGGTGTGCCACCAGCAGGTTCGTTACCACAAACCCGACCAGAATCGCCCCATACACAAATAACGGCGGCAAATCGGGAAGATTCACTTCAATCCCCTTTAGTCTGCTTGATGTCCTGAGCCCGGTGGTTTCTGTCGAATTTCCTGACCCAGTTTCGACCGGTTCTTCCAGTGACGTTGGCATTTCTGCAAGCGCAATGTGTCCCGGCGCAAAATTCTGCAGTTGTGGAATACGTCCAAAAGCCTGCCGAATCAAGGCCAACCACCCAGACTGGTGAAAGGCTCTCGCTTTCGGAAATTACGAAGTTCCACGTTGCAGCCCCCGCCCATCGCCGGCGTTCACCCTCCGCGGTCCTCGCCCCATTCTTGCCAATCTCCGCCTTTTTCACGGTTTTTTGCCGCGTTTTCGCCCTTGTTT
>JALQWE010000321.1 GCA_023258825.1 Planctomycetaceae bacterium
CAGGTCCGGGTGAAATTTCACCCAACACGGCCCCGCCAGGCTGACGTCGACCCGGCGTCTGCGGTAGAATCACCGATCGCTGTGCGACCGCGTTCCTTCCGCCGGCCGGCAGCACACCACCCATTACCTCCGGATCCAGCAACAATGATCTGCATCAGCCTCGGACGAACTCGTCATTCGTCCATGATGGAAGAACATCAGGCACTCGCCGAAAAAGGCGCCGAACTGGTCGAACTTCGTGTCGACTTCATGCGAAAACGTCCGGACCTCGGACGCCTGCTGAAAGACCGCCCCACACCTGTCCTGGTCACCTGCCGCCGGCGTTCAGATCGTGGGCGCTGGTTCGGCACCGAAGATCAACGACTGACACTGCTGCGCGAAGCCATCATCGCCGGCGCCGAATATGTCGATCTCGAAGAAGACGTCGCCAAATCCATTCGCCGCTACGGCAAAACCAAACGCATCATCAGCTACCATAACTTCGAAGAAACACCGATCGATTTGTATGACATCCATCGCCGCATGACGCAGTGCGATCCGGACATCATCAAGATCGTCACGATGGCCAACACACCCGCAGACAATGTCCGCATTCTGGAAATGGTCAGTGCGGCAAAGATCCCGACGGTTGGCTTCTGCATGGGCGAAATGGGAACGGTCAGTCGTATCCTGTGTGGTCGCTTCGGTTCACCGTTTACCTACGCCAGCTTCAGCCGCGAACGAGAAATGGCCCCCGGACAACTGTCGTATGCCGAAGTCCGCAACCTGTATCGATTCCCCCGCATCGATCGGAACACCCGCATCTTTGGTGTGATCGGCGACCCGATTGCCCAGAGCAAAAGTCCACTGATTCACAACGCAGCTTATCGCAAACTGGGACTCAACGCGGTCTACATTCCGCTGCGCATCCCGGCAGATGTCCTCCAGGAATCTCTGCGGGAATACGAACGACTCGGCATCGAAGGCTTCAGTGTCACCATTCCCCACAAGGAAGGCGTGCTGCAGTTTGCTTCGCAGATTGACGCCGAAACGGACATCATGGGGGCTGCCAATACGCTGTATCGACGAGACGGCCAATGGCATGCCACCAACACCGATGCCCCCGCCGCCATAGAATCTCTGCAAGCCGCGCTCAAAAAGTCCGGCGGTATCCCGGATCTCACCGGACGTAAGGTGCTGATGCTGGGCTGCGGTGGTGTGTCCCGGGCGATCGGTCATTCCCTCGTTCGCAAAGGTGCCGCCGTTACGCTCACCAATCGCTCACGCGAACGCGGACGGCAACTGGCCGCCGAACTGGGCTGCCAGTTCACGTCGTGGGAAAATCGCGGTGCCGAGACCTGCGAAATCCTGATCAACTGCACGCCCCTCGGTATGCACCCCAACCTCGACGAAACTCCTTTCGAACAACACTGGCTGAACGACACCACACTGGTGTTCGACACGATTTATAACCCGGAACAAACCCTGCTGCTGAAACAGGCCCGCGAACGTGGCTGCCCGACTCTGGGTGGCATGGACATGTTCATCGGCCAGGCCGCTCTGCAGTTCGAACTGTTCACCGGTCATCAGGCACCGCGAGACTACATGGAAGAAACGCTGCGGCGTGCCAACTCGGCGGCACGCACCATCGTTAATCCCGCAGCGGGCAAAGACGACTGAATTCCCCCTCACGACCATCCACCTGTCTTCATCCGCCGTATCAACTCCTGAAAACTCACCGATATGGTCGTCACTCTGATCGGATATCGCGCCAGTGGCAAATCCAGTGTCGCCCCCAGACTCGCCCGCAGACTGGGCTGGAACTGGGTCGACTGTGATCGCGTGATTGAGCAGCGTTCCGGAACGACCATCGCCCGCATCTTCGAAACAGAAGGCGAAGCCGGGTTCCGCCGACGAGAATCCGAAATCCTCGCCGAACTGCTGCTGCAGCCAAATCAGGTGATCGCCACCGGCGGCGGCGCCATTCTGTCCGCAGACAACCGCCAGCGCATGCGTGCTGCCGGCCCCGTGGTGTGGCTGCATGCGACCGTCGAAACACTCGCCCGACGCCTCAACCCGGAACGAGCCGGGAGCGCGGCACGGCCCAGCCTGACCGGAAAACCAATCGATCAGGAAGTTGCTGAAGTGCTGGCTGTCCGCGAACCGCTGTACCGCAGCACCGCCACCCTGATTGTTCACTCCGACGGCGAACCCGCGGACCAGGTGGCTCGACGCATCCACCGACATCTCGAAGAAACCCTGCGGCAGGAGTCTCGCCATGATGCTGTTTGACCTGCCACGATTCTTCGTCCTGTCATGCCTGTTTGTCCTCGGCTGCTGTATCGGCAGCTTTTTAAATGTCTGCATCCACCGCTTTCCATCACGCAGCCGTCTGCGTGACCAGCTCAAAAGTCTGAACAGTCATGGATCCGGTTGCCCGAAGTGCGCCGTGGCCATTCGCTGGTATGACAACGTGCCACTCTTCGGCTGGTTGCTGCTGCGCGGACGCTGTCGCAATTGCCACCTGCCGATCTCCCCGCGCTATCCGCTCGTCGAACTTCTCACAGGCGTCCTGTTCGTCGTCCTGTATCAACTGGAAATGCCCACCGACTTCTGGGGGCCTGTGGACCCAGGTGGACTTTATACCCCCGATGGGCCCCAGAACCTGACCGGCTTCTGGCCAACCCCCGTCTGGCTGCACGTCCGATATGCCCTGCACATTGCCCTCGTGTGCTGCCTGATTGTCGCCACTTTTATCGACCTCGAACTCTGGATCATCCCGGATGGCAGCACCGTCCCCATGATGGGTACAGCACTGGTCGTGGCCGCCGCTTTCGGACAGGCCTGGATTGTGCCCGTCTGGTTTCAGGATGCCAGTGTCGTCTCAACGCTGCGTACCATCGCACCGGACTGGATGAAACCGCTGCTGTTTTCCTGGGACTGCCTGCCCTTCGCCATCACCTCTCCACGCTGGCATGGATTCCTCGTCAGCGCTGTGGGCCTGGTGGTCGGGGGTGGCGTTGTCTGGATGGTCAGACTACTGGGAGCGTGGGTTCTGAAACGTGAAGCGATGGGCTTCGGGGATGTCGTGCTGATGGCGATGGTGGGCAGCGTCCTCGGCTGGCAGCCTGTACTCGTCGTCTTCTTCCTTGCCCCACTGCTGGCACTCAGTGTGGCCATCGTGTCACTGGTGTTGCGACGACGAGACGAAATCCCCTACGGCCCGTGGCTCAGCCTCGCCACTCTGCTGTTGCTGCTGGCATGGACCAGAATCTGGCCGTATGCCGAACGTATCTTTGACATGGGTCCGTTTGTGCTGCTCATGGGCGTCTTCATGTTCTGTATGCTGTTCGTCTCACTGCACCTGATGCAGATCCTCCGCCGATTGCTGGGTCTGCAGCCCGCCGATTCCGCAGCCGAGCCCGTCGATGATGGAATCCCTATCATCTACCCAGCAGACCGATCCGACCCCATGGCCGGACAGTGGGACCGACCATTGTGGCCGGGCCAGCGGGCAGGGCAGGGCCTCGCAGGATACTCCCGCTGGCGTCATGGACGCGGCGACTGATCACAGTCTCAGGAACAACGCCCGCCGTATCACTCGGCCTTGCCCGTTCTTCCCCCGAAAACAGCGCCGGTTGTCACACCTTCGCGCCACAGTTGCCGTCTGCGTTATGAACAGCAACAATTCGACAAACGCACTCATTGACAGATCACAGCAGGCAGGACCCGAATTCCGGAGCAGGGAATGAAGAAGGAACAGGCGCGACGCTGGCTGACAGAATATCTGCAGACACAGCAGAAAATCACCCTCTGGTCCGTCATTTGCCTCGCAGCCCTCGGTGGTGTGACCTGGCTTGTGGAACTAGCCCTGGTGATGTTGATTTTCCGAGTGGGATTCTTCGGCAGCTTCGTGCTGTCGCTGCTGCCGGCAGCCGGGATACTCGCGGCTGTTCAGTATTTCACTCTGCGTCGCGTGCAGCGGAACCTCGGCGATGTCCGGGCTGTGAAATCTGTCAGTGAAAATTCCCGCAGCGAGTATCGGACGGCGCAACCTCTGTCCGCCGTCTGGATGTATGCCTTTGGCAGCCTCGAAACGGATCAATCCTGGCAGGAACGACTGCTGGCAATCCTCTGCCTGCCACAGCGAATGATCAGTGCCGCGTGGTTCACAAAGCTGCGTCTGCAGGAACTTCAGACTCTGAAGACCGAACACTGCTCCGCCATCATTCGCCACCTGCTGAAAGAAGCCGAACGCGTGGAAATTGACGCCCTTGCAGAAAAGCTGAACCTGCCGGACCCCGTCAGTGCCATCCGCGACGTCTCACTGATTGACGGAGTGGTGTTGCTGACACGGAAAACGCCCGGGCTGAGCCTCGCAACGCGGCTTGTCGACGAAATCAATGACTGGCTGAAACAGGACTCCCCAAATGGGACAGAATGACCGTGGACAGGACCATCACTCTCTTCGCGCTCCCGACAAAGGCACAGCAGGGCCCCAGGTCACAGCAGAGACCGTACACGCAACACAGGCCACTTTCGCGCAGCCTGCACACTGCGTGACTGTCGCTCCAACGCGTTTTCTGCAGGGCCCCCAGTCGCGCTGGCGCGAACTCGTGATGCTGACCCGCACCATGCGGGAAATGTTCAACGGATTTCGGCACCTGCACTTCGTCGGCCCCTGCATTACGATCTTTGGATCCGCCCGATTTCCCGAATCCCACCGCTACTACCAGCTCGCACGCACGATCGGAGCGGAAATTGCCAGAGAAGGCTTCACGGTGATGACCGGAGGCGGACCGGGAATCATGGAAGCTGCAAATCGCGGTGCAAAGGACGTCGGCGGGCGCAGCATCGGCTGCAACATCACGTTGCCCATGGAACAGGCCCCCAACCCGTGGCTCGATCAGTTCCTCGACTTCCGCTACTTCTTCGTCCGTAAACTGATGCTGGCCAAGTACTCTCTGGCATTCGTGGCACTGCCAGGCGGACTGGGGACACTGGACGAACTGTTTGAAATTGCCACCCTCGTACAAACTCGCAAGGTCGAAAACTTTCCGATTATTCTGGCCGGCAGCGATTACTGGCAACCGCTGCTGGACTACATGCGCAACACCATGATCAGCGAGGG
>JALQWE010000322.1 GCA_023258825.1 Planctomycetaceae bacterium
GCTGGTGTTCTGGCGAATAACGTCTTCACTGAGCAGTGGGCGGACCCCCAGATAAGTCAGTCGGGAAATTTCCGCGTCATCAATCAGTTCCACCGCCAGTCCGGTGGCAATGTAGATTCGGTCCAGCACATCGAGGCGATTAATTGCTTCCCGCACCGCGCTGGTGGCCACCACGCGAATGTAACGCGGATTCGTGCACTGATACTCCTGCAGCTTCCGGCGGTAACTTTTGAGCACCCGAATACTCTCCAGCAGCGTCTTTCGCTGGATTTCTCCGATGGTGAATGTGTCCTTGCCAAGGCTGACACCACGCACCAATTGCTCCAGCACACGCACGTCCGGTCCGCCGTCACTTTCACCAATCGCCATACGAATGGCCGAGGTGCCCAGTTCGATCACGGCCAGCGGGAACACCCGCTTCAAACGCACCCCGTCCGCTCCGGACTCCGTCCGCCCCGGTACTTCCGGGCGACTATTTTCCTGCCCACTGGTCATAGACACACTTCATTGATTCCACAGGAAACAGAATTACAGGCTTGTCCACATTCCACTGCCCACTGCCCACTCGCATCACAAGCTTTCACTCATCCCGCGATTTCCGACGACGCCCTTCCTGAGCTTCCTGACGCACCAGTGCCGCCGCCCCGGTCGCCCCCGCATAATCTCCCAACTCACTCACCTTCAGCTTCGCACAGTCTGCCAATGATGGCAGCACCGTTTTCTTCAGGCCGTGACTGACGGATTCGAGATACAGGCGGGGCATGGCCTCCACAAGTCCTCCACCCAGTACCACCACATCGGGTGCCAGGATGTTGACCAGACTGCCAATGCCACGGCCGACCTGCTCTGCCGCACGACACACGATCTGCTCAATCACCTTGTCTCCAAGAGCGATGGATTTTGCGAGCATCGAACTGCGAATCCGCGAAATGTCCGTTCCCGCCAGTTCTCTCAGATGAGGCGCCTGACCTCGATAGACCGCTTTCGCCGCCTCCGCGGAAATCGCCAGTCGACTGGCCAGACCTTCCAGAGTCCCCGGGGGGCCAGCTCCCGCCAACGGTCCCTCACTGGCCACCTGCAGATACCCCACTTCCATGCAGGATGATCGCGTCCCCCGAAAAATCCGACCTTCGTAAACAAACCCCCCGCCAATCCCTGTGCCAGGAAACACGCCCAGGACCGAACGGTATCCCTGCCCGGCCCCCATCGCGTATTCCCCGAACACGCCTCCATCCACGTCATTGCAAATCACCGCCGGACATTTGAACCTCTTCGACAAATAGTCCTGCAGTGCCACATTCTTCCAACCCAGATTCGGGGCCTCCAGAATCATTCCCTTCTGCAGATCCAGCGGCCCGGGAACTCCCGCACCAATCCCGGCCACAGACTCCGCATCCGCCCCCGCTTCCTCCAGCGCCATCTGAATCGTTTCCGCGATCCGATCCATGCTGACAACTTCACCTTCGCCGGAACGCGTCTTTCTGCGTTTCTTTGCCAGCATCTTCAGCCGGTCATCGAACACGACGGCCAGCATCTTGGTGCCACCCAGATCAAATCCAATCCAGTATCGCCGCTTTTCAGTACCGTCGCTCATGATACGTCACTCGTTCCGTTTCAGCCCCGCGGATTGCCAGGGCCAACCTGGTCGTTTCTGTGCCCCCTGCATCAGCAAGGCGAGGGCAGCCCATCTCTGCGACGTCCATTGTAGCAGAAATCGACGGCATACGGCATCTGAGCCCACCAACATTCACATTCATCAGCCCTGCATAATCGTCACCGCCCGTCCCGTCAGTGGCCAGCCGACTTCACGTTGTCTATCCTCCCGCTCTGCGACACCCCGCCACACTTCACAACCATCGGCCCGGAATCCTGCGATGAACAAAGAACTGCTGCGTTCACTTCAGTTGCCTGTCAAACAACGTTACCAGGAGTGTCCGCAGGCTGCACAGGTCGTAATGAAAGTCACCGGCGAGGTGGATTTTCAGCGTCTGGGCTGCCGGATCAGCCTGCCGGCCAATGACGGCCGCTGGATTCTGGCCGGACTGCATCCCGCCGCAGGTGGAAATGGCACCATGGCCTGCTCCGGCGAACTGCTGCTGCAGGCCCTCGTGTCCTGCGCTGGAACGACTCTGGCCGCTGTCGCCACATCCATGGAACTGCCCATTCACCGTGCCACTCTGACCGCTTCCGGGACCATGGATTTCCGGGGCACCATGGGGGTCGATCGCTCGGTGCCCGTCGGCCTGACGGACATCCAGCTGGCGTTCCAACTGGACACACAGGCTCCGGAAGAAACTATCGCCAAACTGCTGCAGTTGACCGAGCGGTACTGTGTGGTGTTTCGCACACTGGCAGATGGAGTCCGATTGACCAGTGTCTGCACGCCCGCAGCCACAGCGAAGTAAAACCGAATTCGCGTCAGGACTGACTGCGAACCCGCTGGTAGATCTCTTTCATCAGCAGATCAAGAATCCGAGCCCAGGCCCGCACAGCTCGCTCAGACTTCTGCCCCTGCTGAGACGAACGGGCCTGACGACCGAGCTGATTAAGCTCATCGAAATCCACTTTCCACTGACCGTCCCGGGCAGCCTGCACCAATTCGCTCTGTGCTTCGGACAACACCGTCAGCAATGGCTCCACGTTTTTGCAGTCCACCGATCGATACGGTGAACTGGTGCGGAATGAAGAACGCAGGGCACTGCATTCTTCCTGAACATTGGTGGTGGAATCAATTGTGGAAACTTCCAGTGCCGCTGCCGGCAACGAGGGGACGACAGGCCGCGGCTGACGACTGAAGAACAGGCAGAGAATTCCAACAACACCAGCGGCCCCGGCCCAGACCATCTGATTGAACAGGACTGCGGCCACGGCTCCCACCAGACAGCAGACCGCCAGACCAATTAACAGTCGTGATCGGGAGCGCGATCGGGCGGCAGGAGTTGGTTCGGGCGATGCCACCGGAATGACAGACGCGTCCCCGGGCGTCGGTACGCAGGGCGGATAACTTTCCACCTGCACCACAATCACCGTGGAATTGTCAGTGCCGCCCCGGCAGTTGGCAAGGTTGATCAGCAGTCGAGATGATTCCGTTGGCGGTAATGACGCCAGGATGGCGCCCACTTCCTGGTCCGAAACATGGTTGGTGAGCCCATCGGAGCAGAGCAGAAAAATGTCACCCGTCTCGACGGAAAACGGCCCCTCCACATCAATCGGCACGTGCAGATCCGGCCCCAGGCAACGCGTAATCACATTCCGAGGATGAAACATCTCTACGTTTTCCGCAGTGGCCCGGCCCAGCCGTATCATTTCCCACTGCAGACTGTGATCGAATGTCAGTTGCTGCAGAACACCACGTCGAAGCCGGTAAACACGGCTGTCACCCACATGCCCCACCACCGCGCCGCGGTTGGACAGGCTGAGCACACTGCAGGTGGTCCCCATCCCCTCAAATTCACGATTTTCCCGCGCTCTGTCGTTGATTGCTTTGTTCGCCGCAAAAATGGATTGCCGCAACCGGGCTTCGACAGAAATCGCGTCCTGCTTAAAGTAGGCATGCGGCAGCGTCTCCACGGTGATCCGACTGGCCAGATCCCCTACAGCATGACCACCCATGCCGTCCGCTACAACAAACAGATGACCACACGACTGCCACTCAGCAAACTCAGAACACATCCGCACGGCCAGCGAATCCTGATTCGCGGCGCGTCGCATCCCCACATCAGTGCGTGACGCATATTGCACTACTGGGGGAGTTGTCATCGGTGCACACTCTGAGAAACAACGCAGGTCGGCCTGATCCGGATGCCAGAAACCAGTTCAAACCAACGCTGCTGTCTCGCACAATGGACGCTGAACCCCTGAGCCCATCACCGTGACTTTCGCAGATCTGACTTCAGCAAACCCACAATCGCACGACAGTCTCTTCAGAGATCAAACGGCCAGTCCGCTTGCAATGCCAGGGTCGGACACCCACCTTCCCTGGTCCCCCAGGGTAGGGCAGTCCTGAACCTATGAACCCGATACCGCCAAAGCACGCTTCGACACGCGTCAGGAACCGCAGGACTTCCGACAACAGCGCGAATGAACCAGTCGACTCAGCGACCGGGTTTCAGCGACTGAAATCATCCCAGCCGCAGCCCCGTGAACGCTGAATACGCCTCGTAGTTTACAAATCCAACCCCTAATGACCAGTCTGGAGGCTGTTTTCACGCGGAGATTCACGAGTTCTCCGGCATGGCAGGCTCGCTCCCTCAGCCTCCGGATTGTCCAACAGGTCCGTGGGTCAGATCACCGGACCCGCTGAACAATACCCGCACGCTTTCCCTACAAACACTTCCGTCGAACACAAACAACCTCTGACCCGATGAATCACTGCCCCGGAACCTGCAGGCTCTGATGCAGGCTCATCAGAACCCACACGCCCGGAACATCTCTTCACCAGCGGAATCTCCCGCCGCCCCGACAAACAATCACACTTCACGGGTTTCCAGCGAGCTCCGACGCTGAAACATCTCCTCCCGAACAGGACGCTCACTCTGAGCCGCCTCGTGGTCCGCAAGCACCGACAACCGCACCATCTCCGCCGTGCTGTTGACCCCCAGCTTGCGAGCCGCATTGGCCCGGTGCTTCTCAATCGTCTTCACACTGATCTGCAACTCCATCGCAATACTCTTGTTGGCATGCCCGGATGACACCAGATGCACCACCTGCAGCTCCCGACGAGACAATCGGCGAATCTGCTGACGCGCCGCGTCCCGCCGCACGATCCAGTTGCGATAAGCCACCTCGTCGTTGCCAGTCGGAGCAAACAGCCCCGGACCACCCGACAGAAACTCACCGTTGCTTCCAAACTGCGAAATCGGAGACACGATCTGAATCATCTTCGGAACTCCCTGAAATCACCCGCAGCCTTGACCCGCAGGATACCTTCACTGGTATGGAAGACACACCCGCGTCTTCCGCATACTCAGTTCTTCGGGTGATATACTTCAGAGTCCACAGACAGAGCCCCCGGAATCGCCGTCGATTCCCTTTTCAATCGACAAATCCGCTCATCTCACCAGGCTCCAGTCCGCACTGCTGCAGGTTCTTCAGGCTGGCTGAGTGGAA
>JALQWE010000323.1 GCA_023258825.1 Planctomycetaceae bacterium
TTTCTTCGGGCTTGGCGGACATTCTCTGCTGGCGACACGTGTGATCTCGCGAATTTCATCGGCGCTGGGCGTGGAATTGCCGTTACGTCGGATTTTTGAATATCCGACGATTGCGGAGTTGGCCCGTGTGTTGTCTGACGTGCAGCGGACAGTGGATCCTGCGTCCGGGAGCCGTGTGTTGTCGAGTGTTGTGAGAACCTCGAATTCGGGCTGTCATGTAGTGAACGTGGGCAGTAATACACTCCCGTTTTTAAGATTGATTGATGCGAAGGCGGGGATTATTTATCTCGGTCGCGGTGATCTGAGTGGACCGGATGTTTCTGAGGTTGCGATTGACGACCTGGCGGATCAATTTGCTGCGGAACTGCTGAGGCTGGAAGTTTCCGGGCCATTAGTGGTCGTGGGATTCAGTTTTCATGGAGCGGTGACGCTGGCTCTTGTGGAACGGCTGCGATTGCTATTGAAGCAGCGGGTTGTGGCTGTTGCGTTGGAACCATCCCTTCCTGAAATGCCTCGCACCCGACTGACTCAACTGGCCGTGGGTGGGCGTCAATTGATTTCCCGGACGATATCGCGTGCGCGAAAACTGTATCGTCGCGGACCCGGGAGGCTGATGCATTCGCTGCGGACGCGAATATCGAAGTCTGGCGTGGCTGGGCGTGGCCCTGTGGACGAGCAGGAGTATGTCTCGCAGGCGATGCCCGCCCTGATTCGGAGTGTTCAGAAGTTTCGACCGGGTAAAACTGCGTTTGAGGATATCTACCTGGTTGGGGGACAGCCGTATCTTGATAAGTATCTGGAACGTTTTCAGACACTGATTTGTGACGCTCCGCAGATCCTGAATCTGGGCAACGTTGAACATATGGATGTGTACAATGAGCATGAATGCCATGTGAAGTGGCTGGGACTTATCAATCAGATTCTGCAGGATGGGCAGATGGTGGTCACAGAGCGACCATCAGCAGAATCTTAGTTGGCGGATAGCAGGTGGTCGCCTGGCCTGCCGGAACAGGATGAGAGCTGCATGTCTGGTGGAGGTGACTTAGTTTCCAGCCTCACAAGCGGAGGATTGCCGCGGTGGATTCATGTCTGGAAAGTGGATTTAAGCCGGCTGGACTGTCGTGCAGCTGAGCGGGTGCTGTCCGTTGAGGAGCGGTTGGCTGCCGGGCGTTTTCGATTTGCGAGAGATCGAGTGGCTTTTTCGGCAAGGCGGATTGCGCGACGTCAGATCCTGAGTCTTTACACCGGGGAATTTCCGGAGAATCTGACATTCGGGGCGAATGCCTGGGGCAAGCCATACCTCACAGGTGCAAGTGGGGGGCGCGGGATTGAGTTCAATACATCGTGTTCGGGCAATCGTGCGTTGATTGCGGTCGCATGTGAAGTGGCCGTGGGGGTTGATCTGCAAGTCGACACTGCGCAGATCGAGATGACCGAGATTGCAGAGCGATTCTTTCACGAGGCGGACAGACGGAAGTTGCGAAGTCTGCCGGAAGGGTTGCGAGGCGGATTGTTTTATCAGTTGTGGACACGGGCCGAGGCGATCGGCAAAGCGTTGGGGACCGGGCTGGGGTCGGAGATTGTCTCAACGGTAGAGGGATCGCAGTTCGAGTTCAGTGTGGAAGCAGACGGAGGGTCTCGGGGAATGCTCCGGTCAGGAATCTGGACCTGTCAGCAACTGCAGGTGGGGTTGCCTGGCTGGCAGGGAGCGATTTGTGTGAACACGGAATCATTTCGTGTGCGTTATCTGGAGTGGCCTTGAATTCGCAAAGGGGCGGGTGGGCCTTCTGAAGTCTTTGGGAGCCGTGGGTGTGGATGTGAAACGATCGCTGATGGTTGCAAAGGGTCTGGATCGGGACTGTGGGTGAGCGGAACCGTGAAGTTCGTTGTTGGCGTGGGGACTTGAACTGAAGGGGCGTTGTGTTGAAAAGTTGCAGGGGATTTCCGGCCTGAAAAGTGATACGCTGTTGCAGCGAGTTACCGGGATATTTTCCAGGTGCTCTGCTGATTGATGTGGTTTCGTCGTCAACCTTGTCAGAAGTTCCTGATTACGAATGAATGCCTCTTTGTCTGGTGAACAGCTGTTACAGGAGTGTGCCGGTCAGGTGCGATCGTTGCAGACGGCGCTACTGGAACTGGAGCAGCAGGCGTTGATGTTCCGTTTGCCGGCACTGGTGGAGCAGGAGTGGTATCAGTTGCTGCGGCAGAAATTGATACCGCAGTTGGGGGAACGGGCATTTCTGGTGGCTGCGGTGGTTGGCGGCACAAATATCGGGAAGAGTGTGATCTTCAATCATCTGGCGGGATGTCGAGCCAGTGCCACCAGTCCGCTGGCGTCGGGGACTCGTCATCCGACGTGTCTGGTGCCGGAGAATTTTCTGAGCGAGCATCGACTGGAGCAGGTTTTCCCGGATTTTCAGTTGCAGCGCTGGACAGATCCATCGCTGGCACTTGAGGAAACGGAGACGCATCAGTTGTTCTGGCGGGTGGAGAAATCACTGCCGGAATCATTACTGATCCTGGACACACCGGACATTGACAGTGATGCGAGGATCAACTGGGTGCGTGCGGATGCGGTTCGTCGATCGGCGGACGTTCTGATCGCTGTTCTGACTCAGCAGAAATACAACGATGCGGCCGTCCGGGAATTTTTCCGTCGTGCGGGTGATGAAGGGCGAGCGGTGATTGTGATTTTCAATCAGGTGCTTTTGCCGGAGGATGAGCCGTACTGGCCGCGGTGGCTGGAGACATTTTGTCGTGAGACGGGACTGCAGCCGGAAGCCGTGTATCTGGCGCCGGCGGATCGGCGCGCGGCGGAAGAGCTGCGTTTGCCGTTTTTTGAACGGCGGCATGAGCGATGTCGAGGCGGAGTGGGCGACACTGTTGCTGTGGACCCGGAACAGCCGGTCAGCCCGGCTTCGCACTTGTCGCGTTTACGATTTGCAGATATTCGGATGCAGACGCTGCGAGGGTCACTGCGGGAATTTTTACATCCGCAGCGTGGGGTCGGCGGATGGTTAAAAGAGTTACGTGTGGCCAGTCAGGAGTTGGAAGCTGCAACTTCGCGATTGACGACGGAGGGGTTGATCCAGATTCGGCACTGGCCAGCTCCTGCCAATTCGGTTTTTGTGTCGGAGTTGCGGAAGTGGTGGCAGCAGCAGCAGACGGGGTGGGCGCGATCGATCAATTCGGCCTACAACGCTGTGGGGAAAACGTTGTTGTGGCCATTGCAGGCTGCGGGAAAGGCCTTGCGCAAAGAGGCACCGGCACCGCTTGAAGATTATCGGGAGCGTGAGTGGCTGGCGGTATTGAATGTGGTGGAAGAGGTGTTTGAGCGACTGCAGTGGATGGCTGAATCGGGAAATGCATTGATTCGGGAGCGACTGGCGCAGCTGCTTGCGGGGGATGTGCGGAGTCGGCTGATGACAACCTTGCGGGTGCGTCATCAGGAGGTGGGACTGGAAGTGGAGCTGGAACGGGTGATTGCGGAACAGATGGCTGCACTGCAGTTGTCGCAGCCTGACGTTTTTCGGTTGTATCAGCAATTGAACAACGTGTCTGCGGCCGTGCGTCCTGTGACCAGCATCGTTTTATTTTCGCTGGGATTTGGTCCGGCGGGGGATCTGGTGGCGCCGTTGCTGGGTCAGGCGGCTGCCTCTGCGGTGGTGCATGTGGTGGCGGACGTGGCGGGCGGGACGACGGCGGCGATCGCGGGAGAGGCAGCGGTTTCGTCTGTGGCGGGGGCGGGGAGTGGACTGTTGCAGACGTGGTTTCATCGGCTTCAGACCGCCTATTCGGCGCGGCGTGCGGCGTGGTTGTCGGAGCAATTGCATCGGGAATTGCTGGGCACACTTCCGGAAGAGTTGCAAGCCGCTGTGGGGCTTAGAACATGTTCAGCGTGGCGGCGTGTTCAGCAGCATGTGCAGCGGCTGGAGTCCTTGATTTGAATGCTGAAGGGGCGGCGGGATGCCGCGTGGGATTGGTTTGAATCAGGCGGGAATGGATGGAAGCGAGAGTCATGACACCGGAACTTGAGCAACTGACGCTGCTGACGGAAATCGATGATCTGTTGAATCGGATTCGCCGCTGGAAGCAGCAGGAGGTTCCGTGGGAGCCGGCGACGAAGGCACGGGCGTTGGTTGGGGAAGTCCTGAATCGGGTGCAGTCTCTGCGGATTCGTCTGGAGTCCCCACTGGTGGTGGCGACGTTTGGTGGAACGGGGACGGGCAAAAGTAGTCTGGTGAATGCGCTTGTTGGCCAGGACGTGACGCAGACGGGGCGGCAGCGGCCGACGACGGTCACACCGGTTTTACTGGTGCATTCGGGTTTTGATCTGCAGGGGACGGGGCTGGATCCGGACGAGTTTCAGGTGAAGCGTCTGGAATCTCCCGTCCTGCGGGATTTGATCCTGATTGACTGTCCGGACCCGGATACCAGTGAGTTGGCGGAGCAGGGCGGCAATCTGGCGCGGCTGCGAAGTATTCTGCCGCACTGCGATGTGCTGCTCTGCGTGTCGACTCAGCAGAAATACCGGAGTGCGAGGATTGCGGAAGAGTTGGCTGATGCGGCGGCTGGTTGTCGGCTGGTGTTTGTGCAGTCGCATGCGGATCAGGATTCTGACATCCGGGCCGACTGGAAAGCGGCGTTGCAGCCGAAGTATCAGGTTCCGGAGATGTTTTTCGTGGATTCCCGGCGTGCGTTGCGGGAGCAGGGTCAGGGGTTGAAGCCGACGGGGGACTTTGGCCGGTTGCAGGAATTGCTGTCGAGTCAGCTTGGGGTATCGCGTCGACTGGCTGTGCGGCGAGCGAACCTGATTGACCTGCTGGAGGAAGTTCTGGCGAACAGTCGGAGCGACTATGATGTGGCGCTGGATGGTGTACGTCGGCTGCAGCAGGCCATGGACGAGCAGCAGGCGGAAATGAAGGAGCGAATGAGTTCGACGCTGCGATCAGAGTTGCTGATCAACAGAAATCTCTGGGAGCGTCGGTTGTTGGCGGCGGTCACGGATTTGTGGGGCTTCAGTCCGTTTTCGACCGTGTTGCGGTTGTACAGCGGGCTGGGGGGCTTTCTGGCATCGCTGACATTTCTGCGAGCGG
>JALQWE010000324.1 GCA_023258825.1 Planctomycetaceae bacterium
CAGTATCGCATCAGGTCCCCCACTGACAGCTGCCAGCGTGCCCTGCTCAGCCGTTGTCCAGTCAGCCTGTACCGGAACCACATTCAAAGGTATCTCCTCAGCCACCCGTCCCGTTTCAGCGTGAACGATGCGAATGCGGGGCTGCTGATCGCAGATTGCCAACCATGTCCCAGTGCGATCCCAACGCGCTGAAACCAGCCCCGGCTGGGCCGGCATTGACCCCAGCAGCTTCAGATCACTGGCCCAGCGATGAATCACGCCGGTGTCCGTGGTCGCCAGAAAGAATTTGCCAGCACTCGCCACATCCACTGTCCGGATCGCGCCACCAGGGGAATTCATGACGTCCGCAAGTTTTCCGTCCCACTGAATCCGCAGGATTCGTGTCCCCGACTGCGGCACCACCAACAGCCCAAATTCGGCCGCTCCACCTTCCAGTTGAGTCGCGACCTCGTTGTCCGGAAGCCGCAGCTCCCAGAGCGGTTGCGGAGGCTCAACCGCTGTTCCCGGTGCCGAGACAGGCAACGGAAGTTTCCAACTCCGCAGCAGTCCTTCTGCATCCGCCGTCACAAGGCTGGCCCCATCCGGCGAATACACCAGAGCCCGAATTGCCGTCGCATGCGCACGTACCCGACCCTCGAGACTTGCCGTCGCCGGATTCCAGAGACACACATCCCCCTGAGCATCTCCCGAAACCACCTGCGCATCGTCGCCGCGAATCGCTGCACAGGTCACCATCTGCTCATGCCCGGCAAACGATTGCGCTGCACCCGTTGCAGAATTCCAGGCACGCAGAGTCCTATCGTCCGAATATGTCAGCGTCCATTGCCCGCCCGGCGACGCCACCAAACCCCGAATCGCCGCCACATGCCCCTGTAGCGGGCGCGACAGCATCGGTACTCGCCAAAGTCGCACATTGCCCTCAGAATCTGCCGTCACAAGCCGCTGATTGTCCGCAGCCACCAGCAAGTTCGACACCGCCCCTGAGTGCCCCCCAAAACGACCGAGAATCGCTCCATCCGCCGTATTCACGATCCGAACTTCGCCGTTCTCAGCAGCCATCGCAGACCACGCCGCACCGCTGGAAGCAACACGCAGAATGTCTGTCCCCGCCGACGTCAACTCCGACACCACATCACCACTCTGCAGATTCACCACACGGACCGGCTGTCCGACAGTGACCACCAAAGCGGTATTCTGGCCTGGAAGAACCTCCAGAGACGTGACGGCCGCAGTGGCGTTCCACACAGTGCGTTCGGGCACCACCGGCATTTGCCAGAATCGCACCAGCCCATCATCGCCAATCGACAACAACTGCTGATTTCCTGCGGGAAAAATCAACCGGGAGACAGTTCCCCCGTGCCCCATCAACCGCCCCACCGGCGTCTCAATATCCGGTGTCCACAACAGGATTCTGCCACTGACATCGGCCGTAGCAAACATCGCCCCGTCAGCCCGGACTGCTGTTGCCATCGCCTTCACTGAATGCGCAGGCCTTGACACGACCGAACCACCAACCGTCCCACCGAAAGGCCATAACCTCACAATGCCGTCAGCCCCCGCGCCCACAACAGACAGCCCATCCGCCGATAATGCCAGCCCCTCAAGGCTCGGTCCAGCTTCCTGCAATCGACGCCGAGGCAGTCGTAGCGGCAGGTCCCACAATCGAACCGTATTGTCCTGACTGCCCGTGACCAGACTCTGCCCATCACCACTGACCGCCAGTGTGTACAACGGTCCGGTATGCTGTCCAAATGTCTGCAGCGCGGTCGCCGTCCGGACATCCCACAACATCGCCTGCAGATCCGTACTCGCCGTGACAACACGTTCCGCATCCTGCGCGAACACAGCCATCATCACCGCACCATTGTGCCCACGCAGTTCCCGCACCTCCTGCGCATTCAATCCTCCGGACAGGCACATCCACAGTGCCAAAACCAGCAATCCACAAACTCTTGACCTCGGTAGAATCAGCGCGACGACCATAAGGATCCTGTCCGAAAAAAAGCGAGGCATCAATTGCGGCGGGAATAGTGGAAATGTCCGTCGAACGGTCGTCAGTCCTCACAGAGCAACCGTCCGCAGACCAGGCCCTGTCAGTATCATAGCGAGTTGGACATTGAAGGTTCGAAGGCAACCACAACACTGAAGGTCGTCTCAGAAGCTGACCCATTCTGAGCAACGAGCCAGGTGAACGCAACCGCCCACCACAACTCACAATCATAAAAGGGCCCCCCCCCAATCGCCTCACGTCGACTGGCCCTCTTCTGTCCGTCCCTGACTCCCCTCGGCATCTTCCTCAGGACACACCACCGCACAAACCAGCAAAAACCGCCGAAGAATCACTATCCCGATACAGTCGCCAATTCCAAATCCGTGCATCCCCCGGCAATCCCGCGAATCTCAGCATAAACAACCCTTTGCGGATTCGGCGTCTGCTAATAAGCTGACGCGTTGAGAAACACTGACCGCAGCTGAAAATCTGCCTCTGCCGGATTAGGTTGAAGCAGCTACGGTCTACCGGTACTCCCTACCGCTCGACAGAGGAATTGTGCTGCATGCGGCGACCACAAGCCATAATGATCCTGCTGTTCACAACTCTCGCCGGCTGCCGCTACGACGGTGCGTTCATGCAGATGGACAGCAACGCCCCCTTCCCCTTCCTCGGCTTTCAACTGGCGGTGGACAACGGCACGCGTCCACCACACGACGATGCAATCGATAAGGCACGTTCACAGACCACCCGCCTGCGACTGGGGATCTCTGACGAACTGACAACACGTCCGCCACGATTGACGCCGCCCATCTCAGACAGCCAAACTCCATTCAGCCACCTGCCGGTTTCGCTGCGGCAGAACGCCAAACGATAAAATCGTCACACAGTCATCGTTGCAACGTACCAATCGATCCGGCAGGGTTCAGAAAACGTCGCGTCCGATGCCGGGACCTTCAGCCGAAATTCAGCGATCAGCTTACTGATATTCGTCGCGGAAAACCGGGCGTCCCTGAGTCCTCTGTCCCGAAATCCGACTGCAGTCAAAGAAGTCGAAAAACGACGCTTCGATTGTCCCTGACCAATGACCATTCAGTGGCCCGTGCCACGCGTCTCACCGGCTGCCCCACCTCAACTCATGGAGTCGGCTCAGCGGACGTCTGCAGCACTCGCACCCGGTGATTATTGCTGTCACCAACAAACAGGCGGCCCGAAGGATCAAGATAGACCCCGTGCGGACGATCCAACCGACAGGACGCCGCCGCTCCATCAGGTCCGTTCCCACGCACACCGTCGCCGATCACCGTCTGCACCGTCCTGTCCGAGGCTCGATACACACGCACCGTGTGGCTTTCCGTATCTGCAAAATACACATCACCATTCCTGCTGACCGCAACGCCTTTGGGCCCCGATAGCAGTGCTGTTTTTGCGGGGCCCCCATCGCCGGAGTAACCGCTCTTTCCAGTCCCGGCAAGGTGCTGCAGTGTCTGGGTTCGCAGGTCAATCCGAAACAACGAATTCCCCTCACGCAGCGCAAGGTACAAAGTATGCTGACCATCGAAGTCCATCGCTCGTGGACCATTCAATGGTGTTCCCTTCAAGGAAGCTCCATCAGGAGTTCCCTGCTTTTCCCCGGTTCCGGCAAATGTTTCAATCAGCCCGGACTTCAGATTCACCCGGCGAATTCGATGATTACCGATATCACAAATGTAGAGCAGGCCCTCAGCATCCAGCGTAATGGAATGAGGTTGACGAAGATGCGCGCTAACCGCAGCACCACCATCCCCCGAGAATCCCGGCTCACCACATCCGGCAACCGTCGAAATCACTCCGGTACCCGAATCCACTCGCCGAACCACATGATTCTGCATTTCCACGAACAGCAGATTTCCACCGGCATCGAAACGAATTTCGTAAGGCTCGTTGAGCATCGCAGCCGTGGCTAAACCACCGTCACCGGAGTAACCAGCAACTCCGATTCCCGCCACGACCCGCGACTGACCAGTCACCAGGTCCACTCGGCGAATAACATGCGATCCCACTTCACAGACGTAGAGCGCCCCGTCCGGTCCGGTCGTCAGCCCAAACGGCTGCGCACAGGCAACGCCCGTCGCAGGGCCCTCCAGCCGCAACGGTTGCGACGTCCCATCGCCGACGATCGTACTCACCACCGGATCCGCCCCACTCGCCCCAAGCCCGGTGGCGTTCCAGATCACGACGGCCAGCAAACATAACTGAATCACTCCGTAATTCGCGGGTTGAACCAGTCGCGAGGAGCTTCGTTGCACTGCGGACCCAATGTACCAGCAGCCTGACAGGCAAGCTTCAAAGGCAGTCTTCCAGAATTTCATGGCACAAGTCCGGAGAAGGAAAACATCGGCGACGAAACACGCCCGGAGTGTATCAGCGGCACACTACAACACCAGCACCATGTCGCACAGCGGCTCGCCCTCACCGGAGATTCAACCCACAGTCAAACACCACGTCGTCATCTCTCCGGTACCGCCCGGCTGACCGACCCTGATTCCCTCAGCGCATAAAAACGCGAATGGCCTCTGACAGACGGATCTGTCGAAGGCCATTCGCGCTGAAGTTCGCGGTCCCCGATCAAACGACCTTCACGCCGTCCTGGGAATCCCGGCGAATCGCGTCATAGATCTCCTGACGGTGAACCGTCACGTCGCGCGGTGCATCGATCCCGATCCTGACCTTATCACCACGCACCTCAACGATTGTCACCCGAATATTGTCGCCGATGATAATCGTCTCGTCACTCTGCCTTGATAGTACCAGCATAAAAACCCTCCTTCGCCACTGTGAATCGACGTCGACAGCACAGCAATTCAGCAGAATTCCGTTGTGTGTCACAGGTGGGTGGACTGATGCGAAAGGCAGTCCTCCGACAAGAGTTGCAGTCGTCACAGAAGGCATAACACTCGCTCACACAGGCCGAAACCCGGCAGAAAACGCAGGCCCTGTTGCCGGGTTTTCCATGTTTGCAGCGAATGAATCATCAATTCCCCGGAAGTTTCATCCATTTTCTCCTCCGCATAGCTTTTCGACTTCAGCCGCGTTGGCCAGCACTGCTTGTCTTCTGCCATC
>JALQWE010000325.1 GCA_023258825.1 Planctomycetaceae bacterium
CGCTGAGCAGCACATTCATAACCTCGACGTTATCAACTGGCTCATGGGTGGTCCGCCAACCAGAGCACAGGGACAAGGCGGTCGCCAGGTCCGCACAGGCAAGGAATATGGGGAAATCTACGATCATCACTTCGTGGAATTCACCTGGGAAAAAGACGGGGATCGCAGCATTCTGCTCAGTCAGTGCCGCCACATCGGCAACTGCTGGAGCAGCGTTTCCGAGTACGCGCATGGGGCCAATGGCTGGTGCAACATCGGTGACGGCCAGATCTTCGACACCAAAGGCAACCTCGTCTGGGAATATCCGCGCACCGAAGACGGCAAGCGGAAGAATCTGCACGATGGACATCAGCAGGAACACCACGACCTGTTCGCGTCTATTCGTCGTGGAGAAATCCCCAACGAAGGCGAATACGGCGCGATGAGCACCATGATGTCCGTTCTGGGACGCATGGCCACCTACTCCGGACGCGAAATTGGTTGGGAAGAGGCAATCAACTCCAACCTGAGCATTTCGCCGGTTGAAAAATTCCATAGTTTCGACGACATGCCACCGGTGATGCCCAACGCGGATCTGACCTACGCAATTCCGACCCCAGGGGCCACTAAGGTGCTCTGAGTGAAAATCAGTCTGCAGGCGGTGCCGAATCTTTCGGTCGGCAGTCGCAGCGAAAATTCTGAACGGGCTGACTTCCCAGCGGAAATCAGCCCGTTTTTTTTTGTCGGGTGGCTCCCAGCGGGTTGATCCCCGAAGTAGCTCGGTTTGGTCGAGAGAAATGTTGCTGGGCTTCAGCAAGTTTCCTGCCGAAAACTAACCTCTTTTGTGGTTGGCGAGGGTTGTGCAGTCGTGTTTTCCGGGGGGGCAAACGTACCTTACGAAATCTTTATTTCAGAATTCTTCGCACAGAAAAAAAATTCGCGAAATACTGCGACACCGTTTTCGGACCGACGGTGTTTACCCTGCCACAAGAGATTTGCAGAGTGAAATCTGCTGGCAAAGTCTTCGCTCAAAGGTGCTCAGAGGACGGGGCTGACTGGCCGGAAACTGCCGTGTTTGCAGGCTTCGGTAGTCATGGTTGGTCAGCCCCATCCTCCGAGCACCTTTTTTTCGTGCGCAGGTAGGATTGAAGGGGTCAGATACAAATAGCCGAGTGGCCCGAAGAGGGCTTCGCACTATTCGTACGTGGCCCCTTGTTCTGACCCTCGCACTATTGGTTTCTGAACCCTTTTATGCCACTACTTTTCGGTCTTCTGAGTCACTCGATTCCGGGCACTGGAAAGTTTCGAGCGAATTCGGCGATTTCGGACCGCACGGTCTGCAGGGTTTCGGGCTGATCGTTGCCCTTCAATGCCCGCAGGATCCACGCACCGACCCGTTTCATTTCGTCGGCCTTCATGCCGCGAGTGGTGAGTGCGGCGGTGCCGATGCGAATACCGCTGGGATCCATGGGCTTACGCTGATCATAGGGGATCATGTTTTTGTTGACGGTGATGCCCGCGTGATCGAGTGCATGCTCGGCGATTTTTCCGGACAGGTCGATGGCGGTCACGTCGCACATCATCAGGTGATTGTCGGTCCCGCCGGAGACCAGTCGCAGGCCGCCTGCCATCAGAACTTCGGCAAGGGTTTGGGCGTTGACGACAATCTGACGGGCATACTGCTTGAAATCCGGTTGCAGGGCTTCACCAAAGCAAACCGCTTTGGCTGCGACAATGTGCATCAGCGGTCCTCCCTGGATGCCGGGAAAGACGGAGCGGTCAACGGCCGCTGCATGTTCTTTGCGGCAGAGAATGAACCCGGAGCGTGGCCCACGGAGGGTTTTGTGGGACGTGGAGGTGACGTAATCCGCGACGGGCACGGGGCTGTTGTGAATTCCCGCGGCGACCAGACCGGAGTAATGCGCCATGTCGACCATCAGCAACGCGCCGACGGAGCGGGCAATTTCCGCGAATTTTGCGTGATCGATTTCCCGGGGATAAGCACTGGCTCCCGCCACAATCATTTTCGGCTTGTGCTCACGTGCCAGGGCCACGACCTGATCAAAGTCAATTCTGTGATCCTCACGGCGAACACCGTAATGCAGAGTACGATACAGTTTCCCGCTGAAATTCAGGTGCATGCCATGAGTCAGGTGGCCGCCGTGAGCCAGGTCCATGGCCAGGATGGTGTCACCTGCCTGCAGAGTCGACATGTAGACGGCCATGTTGGCCTGCGACCCGGCATGGGGCTGCACGTTGGCATGCTCGGCACCGAACAACTGAACGGCTCGGTCCCGTGCAATGTTTTCAATCACATCCACATTTTCGCAACCGCCGTAATAACGCTTGCCCGGATAGCCTTCTGCGTATTTATTGGTCAGTACCGTCCCTGCAGCTTCCATGACCGCAGCGCTGGTGTAGTTTTCAGAGGCGATCAGTTCCAGTCCATCCACCTGGCGACGACGTTCGAGCTGAATCGCGTCCCAAATGGCAGAATCGGAGGCTTGCAGTGCGGACATGGCAGGGTCTCTTCAGGACAGTGGGGCTTGACAGCGTAAAACAAAGGGATAAGTCAACAGCGTAAATCAGCAACGCACGGCCAGATCTGGTCCGGGAGTTCTCAGCATCCAGTCGCAGCAAAAACTGCGTTCTTCCGGACGAAAAACTAATGCTGAAATGTGCTCAGCAGCAAAGAAGGGCAAAAACTTGCATTCTTTCTCAGGATCAAGCTTCGGCCTGATTTCAAGCGAGAATGCTTTAATTTCTGAAAAAACACCCGCATGGTGGACTCTGACAGGAGATCGCCAGCGAGTTCCTCTTCTTATAACAGCCCGCGGCCCGAATGCTACCCTTCCGGAATTTTCGACGGTATCCTCGTTGGAAAATGAGTCCGGAATTCCACAGGTTGGGACACGAAAACGTTCAGTGACAGGCAGAGACAGGATCTTGGGAACCACGACGGATCAGATCACCGAGGACGGGGGCACTGCAGCAGCTGTGCGGGCTGCGGATAACTTGCAGGCTCTGGAGGCACTTGCGGCGACAGAGGCTGCGAACACGCGGCCGCTGGCTGGTGAAACGCTGGCGTTCACCGGGACCCTGGCGTCCATGACGCATCGCGCCGCGATGGAACTGGTCGAGCAGCACGGCGGTCGGGCCTCGCAGGCGGTGACGTCGCACACCACGATGCTGGTCATCGGTGAAGAAGGCTGGCCACTGGAAGCTGACGGCCGGACGTCCCAAAAGCTGCAACAGGCCAGTCAAAGCCTTGCCGATGGTCACGCCATCCGGATTGTGGCCGAATCAGACTGGTTGCTGATGCTGGGGCTCGACGACCGCCGGGACGAAATTCGCAAAGCCCACACTCCCGCCATGCTCAGTCGACTTCTGGACGTGCCTGTGCGGCTGATTCGTCGCTGGGCGCGGCTGGGGCTGATTCGCCCGGTGCGGCGTGTTGGCCGTCTGCCCTGGTTCGACTACCGGGAAGTGGCCAGTGCCCGCCGCCTGGCAGCGTTGCTCGAGGAAGGGGTATCCGCCGAGACGCTGGAAAAAAGTTTGGCGGAACTGGGGCGGACGATTGCCGGCACCGACCGGTCGCTCGCTCAGCTCAATCTGCTGGTGCGTGACGAAACGGTGCTGCTGCGCGATGACCGGGGTGTGATAATTCCCCGGACAGGTCAGCGTCTGCTGGACTTCGACACCGTCGAACCTCCGCGAGTCTTTTCGGAGTCGTCCGAAACCGCTGCTACGGCCGCAGGGGATGCTCCGAAAAGTCCGGCGGCCCCGATTTCCCGGCGGGCAGACACGGACGAACCGAATCCGGTGTTGCTGCCGTTCACAGGTGGACCGCGGCCTCCGGTGGAACGGTCGATGGCCGACTGGAATGCCGAAGAGTGGTTTCACGAGGGCTGTCGGCTGACGGAAGAGTCCGAGTTGGAATCGGCCATCAATGCGTTTCGAAATTCACTCTCGCTGCTGGGGTCCGAACGCGGCATGCGTGCAAACCCGGAGGACCCGTTGGCAGAAGAGCGTTTGCTGTTTCCAGATCCCGCGGACGTCAATTTTCATCTGGCGGATGCCCTGTACCGGGAGGGGCGAACGGAAGCCGCTGTCGAACGATATTACTGTGCAATTGAGTCCGCTCCGGATTACATCGAGGCCTGGACGCAGCTGGGCTGTCTGCAGGCCGAACTGGGCGAAATGCAGGTCGCTGAGCAGTCGCTGTGTACCGCCCTGTCCATTCACCCGGGCAATCCTGATGTGGTGCTGCATTACGCACAGCTGCTGGATCGCACGGGGCGTTCCGGGGAGGCCGCGGAGTATTGGTCACAGTATCTGCAGCATGACACCCGCGGCCCCTGGGCTGATCATGCGCGGGATCGGTTGGCCGCTCGCGATGTAGCGACGCCAACGGCCCCGGGATCACCGGCGGTGTAACGCACTCGTTTAAGACTGCGATTCCCCACAGGTTGTCATCACTCTACCCAATCGCGCGCATTGCACGGTTTAAGAACTGGTTGAGAACTGGCCGTTGCGTCCCCGGGATTCGCTGGTGAGGCACTCGCGGGGGCGTTGGTGACTTCTGCTGTGGTTCCAGCTGCGACACGGCTCGAAATGACGACCACTGGAATGCCCTGAACACGAAAAAACGCGAGTTTGGAACCAACACTCGCCCGCCGCCCGGGCTTTTCTCTGAAAACTGGCCAAAAAGTTTCCGCGACTCAGGAAAAACCGGGCTTTCTCCAGACTGCCAGAAACGAGACAATCTGCTAGGATCCCAGCCGGGTCAGTCCGGCAGCCGTCCATTGGCAAGGCTGGGTGATCACCCTGCTGCGCATGGCAGCACCAGCGTCGGCTTGTCCGTTGATGGTGTTTGCCTCAGTTTCGCAGCAGGGATTACAACATTGCACAACAGAAAAGCGGTTGGGTAGCGCCTTGCGGCCCGGCCTTCGCATATTGACAGTCTTCCCCTTTAGTCCAAAGGTGCCATCGATGGCCAACGATCCTTACTCACTGTGTCCGTGCGGCAGTGGCAAGAAGCTGAAATTCTGTTGCCTTGACATCCTTCCGGAAATTCAGAAAGCCTACAGCCTGCGCGACAACCAACC
>JALQWE010000326.1 GCA_023258825.1 Planctomycetaceae bacterium
CCGCCACCCACTAGCCAAATGGCCCGCAGGGGGCTCCGCACTATTGGGGCCTGACCCCTTTTCTGAACACCCTGCGTCTTACCCACCTCCCGAAACACTCTGATCCAGGTCCTACCTATGAATTCGTCGTCGACACCGAACGATCCCACCCGTCGCACATTTCTGGCTGCGGCCACGACTGCGGCTGCCCTGTCAACCGCTGCCCGCCCGGTTTCCGCTGGTCTGTGGGCTGGCGGCAGTGATCTGCTGAAGGTCGGGCTGGTGGGTGTTGGCGGCCGTGGTACAGGCGCCGCCGAACAGGCGTTGAATGCCGACCCCGGGACCGAGCTCGTGGCGATGGCGGATGTATTTGAAGATGCGGTCGCCAGCGGGCGTCGACGGCTCAGCCGCATGTTCAACAAAGAAGGTCAGATGCCGCGCGTCACGGCGAAGGATGAAGACTGTGTTGCCGGGTTTGATGGCTATCTTCGCGTCATCGAGAAGAGCGATGTGGTCCTGCTTGCGTCCACTCCGCATTTCCGTCCTCTGCACCTGCGAGCCAGTGTGGATGCCGGTAAGCATGTGTTCTGTGAAAAACCAGTCGCTGTGGATGCTCCCGGCGTCCGATCCGTGCTCGAATCCACCGAAATCGCACGGCAGAAGAATCTGAATCTGGTGTCCGGGCTGTGCTGGCGTTACCACCCTGGCAAGCGAGCCACGTTTGAACAGATCCGCAACGGTGCTGTAGGCGACATTGTCACGATGCAGTGCAGCTACATGACCGGCGGCGTATGGGATCCGCGTCGTCGTCCGGATCAGTGCAAGAGCCAGATGGAGTATCAGCTGCGCAACTGGTACTACTACACATGGTTGTCCGGTGACTTCAATGTGGAGCAGCACATTCACAGCCTCGACAAGATGATGTGGGCGATGAACGATGAAGCCCCCGTCACCATCAGCGGTTCAGGTGGTCGACAGGTGCGTACCGACGAGCGATACGGCAACATTTATGACCACTTCGATGTGGTGTACACCTGGGCCAGCGGCGTGAAGGCGTTCGCTCGCTGCCGACACTGGCCAAACTGCGAGAATGAAGTCGAAGACTACATTTTCGGGACCAAAGGCCGGGTGGATGTGATGTCGCACACCATCACGGATCTCAAGGGCAATGTGATCTGGAAGTACGATGGCCCGGATGGGGATATGTACCAGATCGAACACAACGAACTGTTCGCAGCGATTCGTGCTGGCAAGGTCATCAACAACGGTGACTACATGAGCAAGAGCACTATGCTGGCGATTGCCGGCCGTATGGCGGCCTATACCGGCCAGCGGCTGACCTGGGACGCTGTGATGAACTCCAAAGAAGATCTGAGCCCGAAGCAGTATGAGTGGGCCGACGTTCCGGTGCCACCAGTGGCCATTCCGGGAAAGACTCCATTCGTCTGAAATCCGGCTGACGGCCACTACGGCTCTGCTGAATCGAGAAAGCCCGACCTCTGACCGTCGGGCTTTTTTCATGGTGTTCTGAGTGCGTCGGCTCTGCCTTTCGGAGTACGTCCATGGCTGCTCACACCCCGCTGCGATGTCTGCTGTTCCCTGCCGTGACTCTGCTGGTCGGTGCCGCGTGTTTCGTTCCCGCATTCGGGCAGACAGTGAACAGTCCAGAGTCGGATGTCGCCAACGGTCCGGCATCGACAACCGCCCTGTCGGCCATCGCCCTGCTGAACGCGCGTTGCGTGGAATGTCATGGTGCATCAAAGCAGGAAGCCGGCCTGCGGCTGGATCAGCGCGAGTTGCTGTTGTCCGGCGGCGACAATGGGCGAGTGGCCGAGCCTGGTCTGGCACACAGCAGCACGCTGATACAGCGCGTGACCAGCACGAATGCTGAGGAGCAGATGCCGCCGGACGGGCCACGGCTGACGGCGGCCGAGGTGCAGTTGCTGACCGACTGGATTGATCAGGGAGTGCTGTGGCCGGAATCCGCTGTCAGCAAGGCCCCGGGATCCGACCACTGGGCATGGCAGCCGCTGGTTGCTCCGGAGCTGCCGTCGATTCCGGCGGAATCCTCCGGGTGGATACACAATGAGATTGATGTGTTTGTGCTGTCGCGTCTGCTGCAGGCTGGTCTGCAGCCGGCGCCTGAAGCCAGCCGCAGCACGCTGATCCGACGTGCCAGCCTTGATCTGACTGGATTGCTGCCGACACCGGAAGAGGTGGCGGCGTTTGAGCAGGATGGTTCACCGGAGGCGTGGGAGAAGGTGATCGATCGTCTGCTCAGTTCCCCGCATTTTGGTGAACGCTGGGGGCGGCACTGGCTGGACCTGGCTCGCTACGCGGATTCGGATGGCTATGAAAAAGACAATGCGCGCCCCGATGCCTGGCGCTATCGTGACTGGGTGATTGATGCGATCAATCACGACATGCCGTTCGATCAGTTCACGATCGAGCAGCTGGCCGGAGACCTGCTGCCCAACCCCACTCCCATGCAGTTGCTGGCCACGGCCTTTCATCGACAGACGCTGACCAACACGGAGGGCGGTACCGATCAGGAGCAGTTTCGCGTCGAAGCGTGCTTTGACCGCACGGAAACGACCGGCACTGTCTGGTTAGGGTTGACCGTCGGGTGTGCTCGCTGTCATTCCCACAAGTACGATCCGTTCTCGCAGCGGGAGTATTATCAGCTGTTCGCGGTCTTCAACAACGCGGATGAGACAACACGAGTCGTGCCGAAACCACAGCGGGACGTGGAGGCGTGGCCAGCAGCCAAAGCGGCCTGGGATCTGCAGCTTGAGCAACAGCAGTCACGTCTGCAGACAGCGAGGCAGGGCTTGCAGTCAGACTACATGACCTGGCTCAGCCAGCAACAGATGCTGGTGTCCGGCGGCAAGGTTGACAAGTCCGTGCCGAAAGAAGTGATCGAGGCCCTGCGGATTCCGGCTGAGCAACGTTCTCCCGGTCAGCAGCAGACACTGCTGGATTTCTGGAGCCGGCAACACGAGTCGCTGAAACCACTGATGACCGAACTCGATGCTCTGCGGAAAGCGGCACCAGAGCCACCGGAATTGTCGGTTCGCGTGCTCACTCAGCGTACGAAGGATCCTCGCATCACTCATGTTCTGCGACGTGGAGAATTCCTGCAGCCGCGACTGGATCTGGAAGTTCAGCCTGCCAGCCCCGCGATTCTGCCGGCTCTGTCGTCGCGGAATCCCGCTGTTCCGCCCGACCGTCTGGACTTCGCCCGGTGGTTGGTGGATCTGCGCAATCCGCTGACGCCGCGAGTCACCGTGAATCATTTCTGGGCTCGACTCTTCGGACGTGGTCTGGTTCGTACCGTGGCGGATTTTGGTGTCCGCGGTGATCCTCCCAGTCATCCTGAGTTGCTGGATTGGCTGGCGGCCCGCTGGATCGGGCTGAGTGCTTCCCCGGTCGTTGAATCCGGAGAAACCGGGAAACCGTCTGTGGCGTGGTCCCGAAAAAAGCTGTTGCGATTGATTCTGACCTCGGCAACCTGGCGACAGTCCTCTGTGCAGCGTGCTGACTTTCAGGAACTGGACCCCGCCAACACACTGCTGTGGCGTCAGAATCGCCTGCGTGTCGAAGCGGAAATCGTGAGGGATATCAGTCTGCAGGTTGCCGGACTGCTGTCTGCGAAGATTGGCGGACCATCAGTCTTTCCGCCGCTGCCGGCTGGTGTGGCGGAACTGAGTTACGCGGGGAACTTTCGCTGGACGGAGTCGACTGGCGAAGATCGTTTTCGTCGGGGGATGTACACCTTCTTCAAGCGGACGGCACCACATCCCAGCCTGACAACGTTTGATTGCCCGGATGCCAACCTGACCTGCGCCGAACGTTCCGTTTCCAACACGCCTCTGCAGGCTCTGGTCACCCTGAATAATGATGTCTTCGCTGAATGCGCACGCCAGTTTGCTGTGCGTCTGCGGCAGTCGAAGCCGGAATCCGAGACGGCGGCGGTGGAGCGAGCCTTTCTGTGGTGTCTGGGACGCCGACCGGAACCCAACGAAGTCCGGGAGGTTCTGCAGCTGCTGCACGAATCGCAGCGCTATTATCAGGAACACCCTGAGGTTGCTGAGCAGTTACTGCGGTCGTTCACGGCTGAGTCTTCCGATACAGAACGCAGTACATCAGAAACAACGGCCGCCTGGATCAATGTCTGTCGCTTGCTGTTGAATCTGGATGAATTCATTACGCGGGAATAAGACGATTGGTTCATCGAGCTGCCTTGCGTGCCGATGTGATTTCCGGACGGATCAGAATTTCCTGAGCTGGCGGCGGTGCTGCCTGTGGACTGGTCCGGGCACTGGGGCGCTGCTGTCAATTTGGTTTTCGTGGAGGGAAGAACTCTGATGGATCCGCAAACCATGATCTCGCCCGCTCAGACACGTCGGACGTGGCTGACATCGTCGGCCTGCGGTCCCGGTGCGCTGGCACTGGCCTCCATGCTGCAGGAGGACGGTTTACTGCGGGCTGCGGATGGGGCTGCAGGTTCGGGCGATGCCGGAGCACTTCCATGGTCACATATTGCACCAAAGGCCCGTAACTGCATTTTTCTATTTCAGGCCGGCGCGCCTTCGCACCTGGATTTATTCGATCCCAAGCCACGTCTGAACGAACTGGATGGACAGCCTCTGCCGAAAGAGATGCTGGAGAAGGTGCGGTTTGCCTTCATTCAGAAAGAGGCGGCTGTGCTGCTGGGATCGCCGCGTCGCTGGAGTCGGCATGGCGAATGTGGCATGGATTTCAGTGACTACCTGCCACAGCTGGCCAGTTGTGCCGACGACCTGCTGATGATCCGGTCGCTGCATTCTGATCAGTTCAATCATCACCCGGGTCAGTTGCTGCTCAGTTGCGGACGTGCCAGTTTTGGCCTGCCGACGCTGGGAAGCTGGCTGAATTATGGTCTGGGTTCTGAATCCCGGAATCTGCCGGGTTATGTGGTGCTGACCAGCGGCCGTGGATCCAGTGGAGGCACCTCGCTCTGGTCCAGTGGTTTTCTGCCGTCGCATTATGCAGGTGTGTTGTTTCGGAATCAGGGTGATCCTGTGCTGAACCTTTCCAACCCGGACGGCATTCCTCC